>DASVMA010000285.1:0-3708 GCA_036384595.1 Cellulomonas sp.
CCGTCGGCCAGCCGCACGCCGCGCAACGCGTGGTTGACGGTGTCGGCGACCACGACGTCGTACCCGAGACGCGCGCGCTGGTCGTCAGGCACGAGGCACAGGCCGTTCGGCTCGCTGAACCGCGCCTGCGCAGGATCGCCGTCGACCAGACCGCGCTCGCCCGACCCGATGCGCCGCACGAGCGTCTCGCCGTCCGGCGCGAGCTCGGCGAGGCTGTGGTGCCCGGCGTCGGCCACGAGCAACGTGCCGCCCGGGAGCGCGATCGCCTTCGCGGGGAAGCGCAGCGTGCCCGACGTCGGCTCCGGGGGCACGTACGGGCCGTCGCCGCGGTGCAGCGTCCCGGCGGCGTCGTGCG
This sequence comes from Cellulomonas sp., assembly GCA_036384595.1. Lineage (GTDB taxonomy): Bacteria > Actinomycetota > Actinomycetes > Actinomycetales > Cellulomonadaceae > Cellulomonas_A. Next base: position 356 of record DASVMA010000285.1, read on the forward strand.
CGCGCACGAGCTCCGCGACCAGGACCTCGAGGTTGTGCAGGTGCCCCTCGCCCGCCATGTGCGCGACGACGTACCCCTCGGGGTCGATCACGACGAGCGTGGGCCAGGCCCGCGCCGTGTAGGCCGACCACGTCGTCAGGTCAGGGTCGTCGAGAACGGGGTGGTGCACCTCGTAGCGGTCGACCGCAGCCGCGAGCGCGACAGGGTCCGCCTCGTGGAGGAACTTCGGGGAGTGCACCCCGACGATGACGAGCACGTCGCGGTACTGCTCCTCGAGCGTGCGCAGCTCGTCGAGGACGTGCAGGCAGTTGATGCAGCAGAACGTCCAGAAGTCGAGCACGACGACCTTGCCGCGCAGGTCGGCGAGCGTGACGTCGCGGCCGCCGGTGTTGAGCCAACCGCGTCCCGTCAGCGCGCTCGCTCGGACCTTGGGCAGGGGGTGGGACGTAGGCACCGGGACAGTCAACACCAGCCGCCGAGGTCCGTCAGTCCGTCGCAGCGAGCCCGGCGAAGGCCCGCAGCCGGGCCGCTGTGCCGGGATCGGTCATGGGTGTGCCGTGGCCGCCGGCCAGCACGGTGGGCTCGAGGCGCGCGAGCGTGCGGATCGACGCTGCGGCCGCGCGCTGGCTCCACGTCGTGTACCAGGGCGGCCCGGACAGGCCCGGCTGCTGCAGCAGCAGCCCCTGCACGGTGTTCACCTTGAGGGTCATCAGGGCGTCACCGCTGATCAGGACCCGGTCGCTGGGTCGGAAGTAGGAGACGTGCCCCGGGGTGTGGCCCGGTGTCGGGAGGCACTCCCAACCCTCGAGCCCGGGGACCTCGGCTCCGGGTTCGAAGGTCCGGGCGACCTGGCCGAGATTCGACCTGGCGAGCACCGCCTCACGCCGACGCCTGCCCATGGCCCGCATGAGCGGCAGGACGACGAGCCTGTCGAGCGGCCCCGCGAACGCTCGCATGCCGGCGAGGTCGCCGGTCGCGAACGGCAGCTCGGCCGGGTGCATCCAGACGGCGCAGTCCCAGGCGCGTCCCAGCTCCAGGGCCGCGCCGGCGTGGTCGGGGTGGCAGTGGGTGAGCAGGATCGCGGACGGGCGGACGTCGGGGCCGAGCAACGACGCGGCAGCCCGCTCGATCCGGGCGCCGTCCTTCGCCCAGCCGGCGTCGACGAGCACCCACGACGAGCCCGAGCGCACGAAGTAGACGTCGGTCTGCGCACGTCCCCACGGCCCGAGGCAGTGCACGTCCGGGGCGATCTCGCGCGCGACGACTCCCGCGGGTTCCTCGCGCGACCGGCTCATGACAGCCGTCCGCCCGTGCCCGCAGCCACGTCTGTCCCCTCGCTGTCGTGGGTCACGGTCCCAGTCCTAGCGCCCGCCGCGACGCACGTCCAGAACCGCGGACCGACGCCTCGCAGCTCGTGTCGGAGGGTCGGTGCAGGCTAGACGCATGGCGAACTTCGAGAACCCTCATGTCGTGCTCGTCCCCGGCTTCTGGCTCGGCGCCTGGGCCTGGGACGAGGTCGTCGGGCCCCTGCGCGACGCAGGGCTCGAACCGCACGCGGTGACGCTGCCGGGACTGGAGTCGGTCGATGCCGACCGGGCGGCCGTCACACGTGAGGACCACGTGGGCTCCGTCGTCCGGCTCGTGGAGTCGCTCCCGCCCGGGGTGCTGCTCGTGGGGCACAGCGGTGGCGGGGCCCTCGTCGGCGAGGTCGTCGACCGGGTGCCCGAGCGGGTGCGTCGCGTGGTCTACGTCGACAGCGGCCCGCTCGTGGACGGCGCTGCCATCTCCCCTGACCTGCCGCCGGACGCCGTGGAGATCCCGTTGCCGTCGTGGGCGTCCCTCGAGGCCGTCGGGACGAGCGCGGAGGGGTTGGACGACGCCATGCGGGCCGCGTTCCAGGCCCGGGCCGTGCCGCACCCCGCTGGTCCAGCGCGCGAGCCCGTGCGAGTCAGCGACCCACGGCGCCTCGCCGTGCCGGTCACGGTGATCTGCTCGAGCCTTCCGTCCGAGGTGCTGCGCACCCTCGCGCACTCCGGCCCGCCGCTCCGAACCGAGCTGGGTGACCTCGATGTCACCTACGTCGACGTGCCGACCGGGCACTGGCCGATGCTGTCACGGCCCGCAGAGCTCGCCGCAGCGATCATCGCGGCGGCGAGCTCCTGAGACTGCTGCGGTCAGACGGCGGGCGGCGGCAGCCGCGTGTCGTCGTGCCGCTCGATGACCTCACGGTGGGTCGTGTTCGCGCGCTGCGCGTTGAGCACGAGGCTCAGGATCAGCGCGAGAGCGCCACCCGCGATGCAGATGAAGCCGATCATCGTGAGGTCGACGCCGCTGACGTTGTCGCGTACCGCGAACGCCAGGATCGCGCCGATGATCATCAGGCCGATTCCGCCACCGATACCCATGTGTGCTCCTCACCTGTGTGCGGGCCATGTGCCCGCGCCGGTTCCGAGTCTCGCAAGAACCCTCGCAACGCGCGCGCTGAGAGGGCACACCTCACCCGGTCGTCAGCCCAGCAGCTCGGGCAGGGTGGGTGTCTCGACACCCAGGACGTGCTGCGCCAGGAACGCCTCCACGACCTGGTACCAGATGATCGCGTGCTGCGGCGAGAGGACCCAGTGGTTCTCGTCGGGGAAGTACAGGAACCGGTGCGACGTCACGCCGTCGTCGTCAGCCGCGAGCCCTGACCGCGACACGAGGTCGTACCAGAGCCGCAGGCCCTCGCCGATCGGCACGCGGTAGTCCTTGTCGCCGTGCACGACGAGCATCGGCGTGACGATCTTCTCGACATGGCGGTGCGGCGAGTTCTCCTCGGCCATCTCGGCGGTCATCTCGCGCTGCCAGTAGTACGACGCGTCGGTCGTCGGGCCGAACTGGTCAAGCGCCCACAGGCTCGCGTGCGTGACGATCGCGCGGAACCGGTCGGTGTGCCCCGCGACCCAGTTCGCCATGTACCCGCCGAACGAGCCGCCCATCGCGGCCGTCCGGGTCGCGTCGATGTCCGGGCGCGCGACCGCCGCGTCGGTCGCGGCCATGAGGTCGGTGAACGGAGCGCCGCCCCACGACCCCCAGCCGCGCTGGACGAACTCCTGCCCGTACCCGGTCGACAGGGCCGGGTCGGGCAGCAGCACCGCATAGCCCTGGGCGACGAGCAGCCACGGGTTCCAGCGCCACGACCACGCGTTCCACGACCCGAGCGGCCCGCCGTGGATCCAGAGCAGCAGCGGCGCGGGGTGGGTCGGCGACGCGTCGTCGGGCAGCACGAGCCAGGCCCGCACGCGGGAGCCGTCGTCCGCGGTGGCCTCGACCTCGGTGAGGTGGCCGGGCAGCGCGGGCGCCGGCGCCGGGGCCTG
>DASVMA010000286.1:0-3001 GCA_036384595.1 Cellulomonas sp.
GCCCTCGGGGTCGGTGAAGTAGAACGCGAGCGAGACGAGGTGGTCGGCGCTCCCGATGTAGGTGCTCGGCGCCTTCGCGGCGATCGAGGCGAGCGTCGCGGCGAGACCGGCCCGGTCGTCGAACAAGATCGCCGTGTGGTACAGGCCCGCCTGGCCGCGCGCAGGGCGAGGGAGGCCCGGCGTGTGGCGCAGGATGACGAGCGGAGCGCCCCCGCGACCCAGCGTGACGACGTCCCGGCGACCGCCCGCGACGAGGCGGTCCGCAGGGTCCTCGATGATGTCGAGCGCGAGGGCGTCGTGGTAGTAGCGCGTCTGGACGTCGAGGTCGTCGACGAGCAGCGTGACCGCGTCCATGCCGGTGCCGGCTGCGAGCGAGTCGCGACGTCCGGTCAGTGGCGCACCGAGCTGCTGGGCAGTGGTCAGCGGTGTGCGGGCGGTGGTCATGGCGGTTCTCCTCGGGTCGACTGGACTCATAGTAGTTGACGGTTCAACTTCTGGCGAGTGCTGCGCATTCCGCACCGGAACCCCGTACAGCCCGGCACGTGCGCGAGACTGGGTGCATGAACGAAGCACCTCCCGCTGGCGGCCTCCGTGGCTGGTACGCCGACCCGCGACGTCCGGCCGGCCAGCGCTGGTGGGACGGCGACACCTGGACCGTCGCGACCCGGCCTGACCCCGCGACGGCTCCCCCGGACCCCTACGAGGGACTCGAGCCGGCGCCCGGCCACAACAACGCCGCGATCGCCGGCCTCGGGATCGGCCTCGTGAGCCTCGCGTGGAACCCGATGGCGCTGCTCGGCATCCTGGGTCTGGCCCTGAGTCTCCTGGGCAAGCGCCGCGTCACGACCTGGGTGCGGGAGAGCTACCGCCCGACGGGTGGCCGCATCGCGACGTGGGGACTCGTGGCGGCCGGGATCTCGACGACCGTCACGTTGCTCAGCCAGGGGTTCTTCCGCTGATGGACGTCCGGGTCACGCGCGTGTACGCACCGCCCTCGGCCGACGACGGCCTCCGCGTCCTCGTCGACCGGATCTGGCCGCGCGGGATCAGCAAGGCCGCCGCCGCGGTGGACCTGTGGCTCAAGGACGTCGCCCCGAGCACCGAGCTACGGACGTGGTTCGGCCACGACCCGGAGCGCATGGCCGAGTTCACCGCGAGGTACAGGGCGGAGCTCGACGCCAACCCCGCCGCTGCCGAGCTGCGTGGTCTGGCCACCGACCACGACCGGATCACGCTCGTCTACTCGGCGCACGACGAGCGCCACAACCAGGCGGTCGTCCTGGCCGCCTACCTCGCGGGCACCGTCGCGGGCTAGCGGCAGATCGCCCACGAGTGCGGGCCGACGACGAGGTCGGCCTGGGGTGCGGACGGTGCGAGCTCCTCGCCCGACCGCAGGACCAGCTCGGCCGGCGGGAGCGCGGGGGCGAACGGATCGTCGCCCAGGTTCAGCATCAGGACGAGGCGCTCGCCCTCGGGTGACGTCGCGGCGAGCACGAGCCGCTCGTTCTCGACGTGCACCACCTCGAGGCGTGCGTGTGCCAGCCACGGGTACCGCCGACGGAACCCGATCAGGCGCTGGTGCTCGCGGTACAGCGGCCACCCGTCGGGCGCGAGGTCGCCGGGAGATGCAGGGAACGCGGGGCGGATCGCGTCGTCCCCGCCGACCCGCTCCTCCTTGACCCCGCGGAAGCCCTGCTCGTCGCCCGCATACACCGACGGCGTCCCGGCGACGAAGAGCAGCACAGCCAGTGCGTGCGTCACGTGCCGCGAGTCCGTCACGGTGCTCGCGAGCCGCGTGACGTCGTGGTTGCCCACGAACGTGTACGGCAGGAACTGCGCCGCGAAGGCGTCGTGACGCTGGAGGGCCCACGCGAGCTCAAAGAGGTTGAGGTCGACGATCGAGCTCCACATCGCCTTCCAGAGCTCGTACTGGGTGACGGAGTCGATCCCGGACTCCGCGACGTACCTGGCGTAGTCGCCGTGGATCATCTCGCCGAGCACCCACGCCTCGGGGTGCGCGGCGCGGACGCGCGGCAGGACGCGCCGCCAGAACTCCGCCGGCACGGCGTAGACCGCGTCGAGCCGCCAGCCGTCGACCCCGCGGCCGAGCCAGTGGGTCATGACGTCGGCGACGTGCTCGGCGACGTCGGGACTGTCGTGATTGAGGGCGACGAGCCCGCCGTGCCCTTCGAACACGTCGGGCTCGGGGACGCCGTCGATGCCGGTACGCCACCGCACCCACCGGCCCGCGGCGGAGTCGGGTCCGCCGGCGAGCGCCTGGACGACGCGCGGGTGGTCGCGGCCGACATGGTTGAACACGCCGTCGAGCACGACTCGGACCCCACGCTCACGCGCGGCCGCGACGAACGCGTCGAAGTCGCTGTCGTCTCCGAGGCGAGGGTCGACCCGCAGGTGGTCGATCGTGTCGTACCCGTGGCTCGCCGAGGCGAACACCGGTCCGAGGACCACGCCGTTGCACCCGAGCTCCACCGCGTAGTCGAGCCACGCGGTCAGGTGGGCGAACCGGTGCTGCACCGGCTCGCCGGGCGCGAGGGCGACCGAAGGAGCACCTGTAAAGCCCAAGGGGTACACGTGCCACCAGATCGCGTGGTCGATCCAGGCGGGCATGTCGTCTCCCTCGCGGCGGGCCGCACCCGGGCCGGACGGCACGGGACGCACCGATAGTCTCGCGCCCCGCACCGCCCGAGGGACACCGCTCGGCTCAGCGGGCGAGCGCGAACCCGCCGGTCCAGGCGATCTTCTCGCCGACCGCGAGGGTGAGCTGCAGGAACCCGAGCGCCTCGAGCTGCTGCGCGCGCTTGAGCGAGCCGGCGTCCACCGCTCCGAGTCCGGCCGCTTCGACGACGCCGATGAGCGTCGCCTTCGCGCCGGCGTCGTCCCCGGCCACGAGCACCGTGGTGGTCGCACCGCCGACCCTGCCGGTGGCGAGCGTCGCCGCGAAGTTCGTGTTGAAGGCCTTCAGGACGTGCGCCTCCGGGAC
>DASVMA010000287.1:0-5256 GCA_036384595.1 Cellulomonas sp.
GGGCTGACCTGCTCAACGACACCTGGGCGGGGCACGACCCGCAGCTCGTCGAGGTGGCCGCCGAGTTCGGCATCGGCGTCGTGTGCTCGCACACCGGCGGTGCGCGGCCGCGGACCGATCCGCTCCGGGTCGAGTACGCGCGCCGTGATCTCGGCGCGGCCGAGCCCGGGGACCCGCTCGACGGCGTGGTCGACGACGTGGTGCGCGTGCTGTCCGCCGCGGCCGCGCGTGCGGTCGGCCTCGGGATCGACCCCGCGAGCGTGCTGGTCGATCCGACGCACGACTTCGGCAAGAACACCTGGCACTCGTTGCACCTCGTGCGGCGCACGCAGGCCCTCGTGGCGCTGGGTCATCCTGTGCTGGTGGCGCTGTCCCGGAAGGACTTCGTGGGGGAGTCCCTGGACCTGCCGCCCGACGAGCGGCTCGAGGGGACGCTCGCGGCCACGTCGGTCGCAGCCTGGCTCGGAGCACGGGTGTTCCGCGTGCACGACGTGCGGGCGACCCGTCGGACCCTCGACATGGTCGCGGCGATCCGAGGCGACGCAGCGCCTGCCCGGGCCGTTCGGGGACTCGCATGAGCGGCGAGGTCGCCGGCGTCGTCGAGCGGGCACCGGCGTCGTCGTGGTCTCTGCGGGCCGACCCGCGCCGGTGGTCGTGGTGGGGGCGTGCGCTGGGTGCCTACCTCGCGACCAGGGCGTTCAGCGCGGTCGTCCTCGTCGCCGTCGCGCAGTTCCAGGTCGCCAACTACTGGACCCCGGCCAAGCCGTCGTACCTGCGCTTCACGGGCCTGATGTGGGACGCGACCTGGTACCGCACGATCGCCGAGCACGGCTACCCGGCCGTGCTGCCCCACGGCGCCGACGGGCTCGTGCAGCAGAACCCGTGGGCCTTCTTCCCGCTGTTCCCGTACCTCGTACGCGGGGTCATGATCCTGAGCCGTGCGCCCTGGTACGTCGCGGCCCCGCTCGTGTCGCTCGCGCTGGGCGCTGTCGCCGCGGTGGTGATCTACCGGCTCATCGAGCGGGGGGCGCCACGCGCCGTCGCCGCCCGACCGGGTCTGCCCCTGGCGACCATCGTGCTGCTCGGGATGTTCCCCTCCGCCGCGGTCCTGCAGATCGGGTACACCGAGTCCCTCGCGCTGCTGCTCGTCGCGGCGTCGTTGCTCGCGATCGTGGAGCGCCGGTACGCCTGGGCCTCCCTCGCGGTGCTCGCGCTCGGCTTCACCCGCGCGGTCGCGCTCCCGATGGCGGTCGTCGTCGTCGTCCACGCCCTGGTGCGGTGGCGGGCGAGCCGTCGCGGCGAGGACCGGCTCACGCTGCCCGACGTCGGAGGGCTCGGGCTGCTCGCCGGCACCGCGGCGGTCTCCGGGGTCGCCTGGCCTCTGATCTGCGGCTGGGTGACCGGCGAGTCGGACGGGTACCTGCAGACCCAGGGCGCGTGGCGAGGGGTCCGCGAGATCCAGCCGTTCGTCCCGTGGGGCTACGTCTCGCGGTTCTGGTTCGGGGACTGGGCGCCGCTGATCCTCGTCGTCGGCTTCGGGCTCGTCATCGCCTGCCTCGTCGTCCCGGCGGCGTGGCGGCTCGGCAACGAGCTGCACGTCTGGTCGGCGGCGTATCTCGTGTACATCGTCGGGGCGATCGAGCCGGGGAGCAGCCTCGCGCGCTTCCTGCTGCTCGCGTTCCCGCTGGGTGCGGTGACCGCCGGGCTCGTGACGCGGCCGCCGACGCGTCGACGCGTCTGGTTCACCCTTGTCGCCGTCCTCATGGCCGGTCTGCAGATCGTGTGGATCTACAACACCTGGCGGCTGACCCCGCCGAGCGGGTGGCCGCCGTGAGGTCGGCGCCGCGCTGAGGACGGCGCTCTCACCTGGGTGGGTGCAGGTCTCGACCCCAGCAGGCAGTGCGGGTGAACTAGACTCTCCCATGGACATCCGGTTGCTGAGGTCGTCGACGTGCGCGCTCACCCTCGGGCAGAGCGCTCACGCGATGAGCGACCGGTCGAAGCGACGACAAGGAGATCCCCGCATGGCCGCGATGAAGCCGAGGACCGGTGACGGCCCGCTCGAGGTCACCAAGGAGGGGCGTGGCATCGTCATGCGCGTCCCGCTCGAGGGTGGCGGCCGTCTGGTCGTCGAGCTCAACGCCACCGAGGCGCGTGAGCTGGGCGAGGCCCTGACCTCCGTCGTCAGCTGACACGTTGGCACGCGTGAGGGGCCCGCGAGCGCACACCAGCATCGGGCGAGCGCTGCCCGAGGTGGTCGTCGAGGTCGGGTCGGTCGCAGGGACAGCCCTGCTGCTCGACGCGGATGTCGACGCGCTCGCGGTCCCGGTCGCACCCGCCGTGCCGGGGGAGAGCGATCTCCAGCCGCGCGCGGGCACGGCCGACGCTGCGGCGCGGTACGGCATCGCGCTCGCGGAGCTCGCTGAGCGGGCCGGACTGACGGGCGCACCGGGCGAGGCGTACACGGTCCACCTTCCCCATCCCGTGGGACGCCGCGGAAACGGCGGCGAGTTCCCCTGGCAGGGGCTCGCCCCGCGCATCGTGCTCGTCGGTGTCGGTGCAGGCTCCCCGGCCGACCTGCGCCGGTCCGGTGCCGCACTCGCTCGCGAGACGCGCGGGCTGCGGCGCGTCGTCACGTCCGTGGCCTCCGAAGCAGGCGCGCAAGGCCCGGCGGCGGTCCGCGCGTTCGTCGAGGGATACCTGCTCGGCGCCTACCGCATGCCCACGCAAGCCGCAGAGCTGTCGCCCGAAGACGGTGCGAACCAGCGCCCGGCGGCCCAGCTCGTGCTGCTCGGCACCGAGGGCGACTCGCGCGCCGACCGGATCGCGGCAGCGGTCACCGAGGCCGGGATCGCGGCGAACGCCACGTGGCTGGTCCGGGACCTGGCCAACACCCCCTCGAACACGAAAGACCCGGCCTGGCTGGCCGAGCAGGCCGTGCGCCTTGCGGAGGCGGCCGGGCTGACGGTCACGGTGCGCGGGCCGAAGGAGCTCGAGGCGGAGGGGTTCGGCGGCATCCTCGCGGTCGGCTCGGGCTCGGCCTCGACGCCGCGGCTCGTCACCATCGAGTACACCCCGAAGGTCGCCGAGCCGTCCGGCGGGCGGCGCCACGTCGTCGTCGTCGGCAAGGGCATCACGTACGACACGGGCGGCCTCTCGATCAAGAAGCGCGAGGCCATGGTGCCGATGAAGACGGACATGGCCGGCGCCGCCGTCGCGCTCGCGACCGTGCTCGGCGCGGCCGCCGCGGGAAGCGTCCACCGCGTGACCGCGGTCCTCCCGCTCGCTGAGAACCACGTGGGCGGAGCGTCGTACCGCCCGGGGGACGTGCTGCGCATCTACGGCGGCACGACCGTCGAGATCCTGAACACCGATGCCGAGGGCCGCATCGTGCTCGCGGACGCGCTCGCGTTCGCCGACGCCCGGCTCGACCCGGACGTCCTCATCGACGTCGCGACGCTCACGGGGGCCGCAAGCATCGCCCTCGGGAAGCTGCAGGCCGCGCTGTACTCGGCCGACCCGGAGCTGGTGAGCGCCCTCGAGGCGGCGTCGGTCGCGTCGGGCGAGCCGGTCTGGCACATGCCGCTCGTCGAGGAGTACCGCGACGCGGTGCGCTCGGACGTCGCGGACCTGCGGCACGTCGCGAGCGACCGCTCGTACGGCGCCGGCTCGATCACCGCGGCGCTGTTCCTGCGGGAGTTCGTGGGCACGCGACGCTGGGTCCATCTCGACATCGCCGGGCCTGCGCGGGCGAGCGCCGACAAGCACGAGATCACCGAGGGTGCGACCGGCTTCGGAGTGCGCCTCCTGCTGAGCTACCTCGCGGCCGCGAGCTGAGGCTCACCTGAGACGCTGTCTGGCGGGCTCGCGAGGGACCGATCCGCGTCCGCACGACGCCCGACCTCGCTCGGTGGACCTGCGTCCTCGCGGTGCCTCAGTGCCCGACGGCGACCCCTCAGCGCCGGACGGCGACCAGCAGGCCGTCACCCGACGGGATCAGGGCGGGCACCAGGCGAGGGTCCTCGCGCACGGTGCGCCCGATCTCGCGGATGACCGTCGTGACCTCGTCGCGCCGCGCCGGGTCGGCGACCCGGTCGTGCCACAGCGCGTTGTCGACCGCGAGGACACCGCCGGGACGCAGCAGACGCAGCGCCTGCTCGACGTACTCGGGGTAACGCTCCTTGTCGGCATCGACGAACACGAGGTCGTAGGCACCGTCGGTCAGCCGGGGGAGCACGTCGAGCGCGCGCCCCGAGATCGTGCGCGTGCGGGTCGTGCGGAGACCCTCCTCGGCGAACGCCTCCTTCGCGGCGCGCTGGTGCTCGACCTCCACGTCGATGGTCGTCAGGACGCCGTCGTCGGGCATCCCGCGCAGGAGGTAGAGCGAGGCGACGCCCGCGCCCGTACCGATCTCCACGACCGCGCGCGCCTGTGCCACCGCAGCCAGGACGCGCAGGACGGCACCCGAGCCGGGCAGGACCGGCGTGCAGCCGAGCTGTCCGGCCCGCTCGCGCGCGCGCAGCAGCGTGTCGTCCTCGGGCAGGTAGCCCTCGGAGTAGACCCAGCTCTGGGCCTTGTCGCTGGAGATGGTGTCCTCCTGGAAGAGCGTGGGACGTGCGGGTGCGGTCCTCGGCAGCCTATCGCCGCGGCTCGTCAGACCGTGGGAGGCCATCGGAGGCCGCCGCGTCGGCCGGGTGCCGGCCCAGTTCGAACGCGACCGACGAACCTGGGACACTGGGCAGACGCGCACACGCGCGCAGCGGAAGGAAGCACATGACGATCAGCAGCCCGGACGGCGCCTGGCTGGCCCCGTCGTGGGAGGAGATCGTCCGAGAGCACTCCGCGCGCGTGTACCGGCTCGCCTACCGGCTGACCGGCAACCAGCACGACGCGGAGGACCTCACGCAGGAGGTCTTCGTCCGCGTGTTCCGCTCGCTGTCGAACTACACGCCCGGCACGTTCGAGGGCTGGCTGCACCGGATCACCACGAACCTGTTCCTCGACATGGCGCGGCGCCGCCAGCGCATCCGCTTCGAGGGACTCGCCGACGACGCCGCCGAGCGGCTGCAGGGCCGCGAGCCCACGCCCGCGCAGGCGTTCGACGACACCAACTTCGACGCCGACGTGCAGGCGGCGCTGGACGCGCTGGCCCCCGAGTACCGCGCGGCCGTCGTGCTGTGCGACATCGAGGGCCTGTCCTACGAGGAGATCTCCGCGACGCTGGGCGTCAAGCTCGGCACGGTGCGGAGCCGCATC
>DASVMA010000288.1:0-1733 GCA_036384595.1 Cellulomonas sp.
GCTCGTCAACGCGCCCGACCTGATCCTCGCGGACGAGCCGACGGGCAACCTCGACTCGCACTCGACGGAGGAGGTCCTCGACGTCTTCGACCGGCTCGGCCGCTCGGGCCGCACGATCGTCCTGATCACGCACGAGCCCGACGTCGCAGCACGCACGCGTCGGGTCGTGCGGATGCGGGACGGGCGGATCGTGTCGGACGAGCCAGTCGTCCACCCCGGTACCGCGCATCTGGCGGGGTCGCAGTCAGGAGCACTCGCGTGAACGCGCTGGAGGTCTTCAGGTCGGCCCTGCGGGGTATGAGCTCGAACGTGATGCGCTCGGTGCTCACGCTGCTCGGGGTCCTCATCGGGGTGGGGTCGGTCATCCTGCTCGTCGGGGTCGGTGCGGGGTCGGCGAAGGCCGTCTCGGACCAGATCAACTCCCTCGGCACGTCGGTCCTCACGGTGCGGTCGGGCCAGAGCAGCGGCATCCGGTTCCAGAACCTCACGACCACGGTCGCCGATGCGCTCCAGGCGTCGGTCGACGCGGGCACGTCGACCGCCCTGAAGGAGGTCGTCCCCGAGATCACCAGCTCGCAGACCGTGACGGCGGGCAAGAAGTCCACGACCGCGCAGATCATCGGCACGACCGCGAACTACTTCGACGTGACGAGCTCGCGGGTCGCGCAGGGGACGCCGTTCTCGGCGAACGACCTGACGCAGTCGCGTCGCGTCGTCGTGATCGGCGCCGAGCTCGCCACGACGCTGTTCGGCGCCCCCGGTGCGGCCGGCGCCACCGACCCGGTCGGGCAGACGGTGGTGATCGGCTCGACGCCCTACCTGATCGACGGCGTCATGGCGGCGAAGGACTCGACGGGCCTGCAGAGCACCAACAACGTGCTCGTCGCGCCGCTGACCCGGGTCCAGCAGTCGATCGCGGGGTACGGCAACCTGTCCTCGATCGTGCTCCAGGCGAAGGACGCCGACGCCGTCACCACGGCGCAGGCCGAGGCCACGACAGTGATCGACACGACCCTGAAGATCGCGACCCCCGCCGACGCGACGTACACGATCAGCAACCAGGCTCAGCTGCTCGCGGCACGGACGTCGACCGCGTCGACGTTCTCGGCGATGCTTGCCGCGGTCGCCGGGATCTCCTTGCTCGTCGGTGGGATCGGGGTCACGAACATCATGCTGGTGACCGTCACGGAGCGGACGCGGGAGATCGGTATCCGCAAGGCGCTCGGTGCGACCCGCGGCGCGATCCTGGGCCAGTTCCTCACCGAGGCGACCCTGCTGTCGCTGCTCGGCGGTGCGCTCGGCGTGCTCGGCGCGGTCGTCGGCTCCCATTTCCAGATCCTCGGCGTCACCCCCGTGATCGTCGGCTCCTCGGTCGTGCTCGCCCTCGGCGTCTCGATCGGGATCGGCGTGTTCTTCGGGGGCTACCCCGCCTTCCGCGCCGCCAAGATGCGTCCGGTGGACGCACTCAGACACGAATGACCGGCTCCCCGGACCGTTCCGCCGGCCTACCCACCCCTGCACGAGAGGCACGACCATGACGACTCCAGACCAGCAGCCCACCGCCCCCCAGCCCCAGCAGCCGACCGGCGCGGACGACCTCCTCGCGCAGCGACCGACGGCCATCGCCGAGCCGGTCCGCGCGGCGACCCCGCCGACCGGCCGACCGTCCCTGACGACGATCCTCGGCGGGGTCGTCGTGGCGGCACTGCTGTTCGCGGGTGGCCTGCTCGTCG
>DASVMA010000289.1:0-1857 GCA_036384595.1 Cellulomonas sp.
CAGGCGCAGGGCGTCGTCGACCTGCTCGCCGACCCACGCGCGCAGGTCCGCCGCGCGGACGTGCCCGGCGGCGGCACGGTCGTCGGCGTGCTGGCCGAGGACCAGGCCCTCTTCACGGCCACCGGCCTGAAGGAGCCGGGCCCGGGCAAGGTGTACCAGCTGTGGGTGATCCGCGACGGGGTGCCGCTGCCCGATGCGGTCATGACGAAGGGCACGGGCGTCGCGCGCGCGACCGACGACGGCTACGTGGTGCTCACCCACGGCTACGCGGCGGGAGACTCCCTCGCGGTCACCGTCGAGCCGACCGGCGGGTCCGTCAAGCCGACCACGAGCCCGATCGTGGTGCTCGCACCGGCCTGAGAGCTTCGGCCTGACGATCCCGGAGTGCGCTCACTCGAGGACGAACGTGACCTCCAGGACGACCTGGTACGCCGAGATCCTTCCGTCGGTCACTTCGACCTTCTGGTCCTTGACCCACGCGCCCGAGATGTTGCGCAGCGTCGTCGCCGCCTTCTCGATGCCGCCGCGGACCGCGTCCTCGAAGCTCGTCTCCGACCGTGAGCTGATCTGGGTGATGCGCGCGACCGATCCCATGGCGTCCTCCTCGTCGAGTGGTTCCCGGACCTCCCAGCCTCCGCCGCTCCGCGCCGGCCCGCAATCGCTGCGCGGCCCGCGCCCGGAGCCCGCGCGCATGCGACGATCACGTATGGCCGACGACGACGTCACCGCACCAGCCCCGACGGCAGCCCCGGGCACAGCCCCGGACGCTGCCCCCGACGTGCTCGGCGAGGGGTGGTCCGCCCGCACGCTGAGGCTCCGGCCCGACGCGCAGGGAGAGCCGGTCGCGACCCTCGTGCACCGCGAACCCACCGGACCAGCGCCGCGACGAGCCGTCCTGTACGTCCACGGGTTCGTCGACTACTTCTTCCAGGCGCACGTCGGCGACGCGTTCGCCGCGCACGGGTACGACTTCTTCGCGCTCGACCTGCGGGACTACGGGCGGTCGATCCGGCCGGGCCGCGAGCCGAACTTCGTGACCGAGCTGGCCGCGTACAGCGAGGAGATCGACGCCGCCGTCCGGCTGCTGCGGGCCGACCACGACCAGCTCGTCGTCCTCGGGCACTCGATGGGTGGGCTGGTCACGTCGCTGTGGGCCGACGCGCGCCGCGGCGCCGGGGTCGTCGACGCGCTCGTGCTCAACAGCCCGTGGCTGGAGCTGCGCGGGTCGTGGGTCGAGCGGGTGCCCGTGACACGGCTCGTCGACGTCGTCGGACGATTCGTACCACGGTTGAAGGTCGGTGCGCTCGGCCAGCACTACGGCGCCGCACTGCACTCCGGCACCGGCGGGGAGTGGGACTACGACCTCGCCTGGAAGCCGCTGCTGGGCTTCCCGGTCCGCGCCGGCTGGCTGCGCACGGTCCGCCGCGGGCACGCGCGGGTGGCCCGCGGGCTGGCCGTCGACCGTCCGGTCCTCGTGCTCTCGTCGGACGCCTCGGGGCCCGACGACCGGTGGCACGACGCGCTCGTGACGACCGACAGCGTCCTCGACGTCGAGCACATCGCCGCGCGCGCCCCGCTCCTGGGCCCCGACGTGACGTACGTCCAGGTCGCCGGCGGCGCCCACGACCTCGCACTGTCCCCCGCACCGGCCCGGGACCGCTACCTCGACGAGGTGCTCGGCTGGCTCGAGTCCCGGCTCGGCTGACTCGGCTACAGCCCGACCACCACGCGCTCGCCGCGCGTGCGGACGAGCTCCGCCGCCGACGAGATGATCTTCGCTGCGAGCTTCGTCGAGACCCCGGGCAGCGCCGCGACGAGCTCGGCGTCCGCCCGGGCCAGCGCGGTGATGTCGCGGAC
>DASVMA010000290.1:0-6789 GCA_036384595.1 Cellulomonas sp.
ATGCTGGACAGGCTCGAGGGTGCAGCCGCCCGCCAGCGCACCTTCACGGCCGACGCGGCGCACGAGCTGCGGTCGCCGCTGGCCGCCGTGCGGGCGAGCATCGACGTCGCCCGGGCCCACCCCGACGCGTACAGCACGGCCGAGCTGGTCGCGGACCTCGAGGTCGAGGTCCTGCGGATGCAGGCGCTCGTGGACGACCTGCTGCTCCTCGCTCGCGTCGGGTCGGCGCCGGTCGTGCGCACCACGATCGACCTCGAACGGCTCGCCCACGAGGCGATCGCGGGTGCCCGACCTGTCGACGGCATCGGTCTCGAGGTCGTGGGTTCCGGGAGTGCGCTCGGCGAGGGGGCCTCCGTCGGACGCGTCGTCCGCAACCTCGTCGACAACGCGCTGCGGCACGCGTCGAGCCGTGTCCTCGTGACCGTCGCCGACGGCTCGGTGACCGTGGAGGACGACGGCCGCGGCGTGCCGGGGCCGGATCGCGAGCGGGTCTTCGAGCGCTTCGTGCGGCTCGACGAGGCACGGGAGCGGGACGCCGGAGGCAGCGGCCTCGGACTCGCGATCGCCCGCGAGGTCGCGCGGGAGCAGGGCGGTGACGTGACGCTCGCGGAGTCGGCGCTGGGCGGGCTGCGCGCGTCACTCCGGGTACCCGTCGATGCCGCGCCCCTCTCGCGCGGCGCGTGACGTCCGAGACGTGACGACAGTCCCGTGGATCGGTGCGGCCGAGCGAGTAGCGTCCACACCCGGCGCCCGGACTGCCCCGTGGCGGCGAGCGGACCGAGAAGGACGAGGGACGATGGCTGACCTGGCTGACCTGCACACGCAGTACCTCACCGAGGACCTCGACGAGGCCGGCAACCCCCGGTCGTTCGCGCTGCGCTGCCCGCCCGGCTTCAACTTCGGCTACGACGTCGTCGACCGGCTCGGCGCCCTGACCCCCGACCGTCGCGCCTTGCGGTGGTGCAACGGCGAGGGCGAGCAGCGGACCTACACGTTCGGCGAGATCCAGCGGCTCAGCGACCAGGCGGCGTCCTACTTCCTGGCGCAGGGCGTGCGCAAGGGCGACCGCGTCCTGCTCATCCTCAAGCGGCACGCCCAGTTCTGGTGGGCCATCACGGCTCTGCACAAGATCGGCGCCGTGGTCGTCCCGGCCACGAACCAGCTCATGGCGTACGACCTCGTGTTCCGGCTGTCCGAGGCCGACATCACGGCGGTCGTGTGCACGCTCGAGGGGCAGGTCGCCCACGAGGTCGAGCAGGCCGAGGCCGAGCTCGGCCGGACGCTCGTGAAGATGGGGGTGCGCGGCAGCCGCGAGGGTTGGGCGGACTTCGACGAGGGAGTGGCCGACGCGGCACCGTTCGTCCGCCCCGCGGTCGCGGACCTCCCCGCCGTGGACGACCCGATGCTCCTCTACTTCACGTCGGGCACGACCGCGCAGCCGAAGATGGTCGTGCACGACTTCTCCTACCCGATCGCGCACATCGCGACCGCCAAGTACTGGCAGCACGTCGACCCCGACGGTCTGCACCTGACCCTGTCGGAGACCGGCTGGGCCAAGTCGGTGTGGGGCAAGCTGTACGGGCAGTGGCTGATGGAGACCTGCGTCGACGTCTACGACTTCGACCGGTTCGACGCGGTGCGTCTGCTGGAGCACCTTCAGGACGCCCGGGTCACGACGTTCTGCGCGGCGCCCACGGTCTACCGGTTCCTCATCACCCACGACCTGTCCCGCTACGACCTCTCGGCGCTGCAGCACTGCACGATCGCGGGCGAGGCCATGAACCCGGTGGTCTACGACACGTTCAAGGACCTGACCGGCCTGGAGCTCAAGGAGGGCTACGGCCAGACCGAGATGACCCTCGCCGTCGTCACGAACTACTGGCAGGCCACCAAGGCCGGGTCGATGGGCAAGCCGTCGGCCGGGTACGACGTCGGGCTGCTCACGGACGACGGCACCGAGGCCGCGCCGGGCGTGGACGGCGAGATCTGCATCCGGGTTCCCGACGGCGCCCGGCCGATCGGGCTGTTCGCGGGTTACGCCGGCGACCCGGCCACGACGCGGTCCGTCTGGCACGACGGCTGGTACCACACCCGCGACCTGGCCCGGAAGGACGAGGACGGCTACTTCTGGTACGTCGGGCGCACGGACGACATGATCAAGACGTCCGGCTACCGGGTCGGCCCGTTCGAGGTCGAGAGCGTCGTCATGGCCCACCCGGCAGTGGTCGAGTGCGCGATCACCGCGGCGCCCGACGAGGTCCGCGGCACCGTCGTGAAGGCGACGATCATCCTCGCCGCGGGGTACGAGCCGACCGACGCCCTCAAGAAGGACATCCAGAGCTTCGTCAAGCACCGCACGGCGCCGTACAAGTACCCGCGGATCATCGAGTTCGTCGAGACGATGCCGACGACCATCTCCGGGAAGATCCGCCGCGTCGTGATCCGTGCGGATAGCGAGCGAGCTGCGCGCGAGGCCGGTCCCGCTGCGCACGGTGGCGACCAGGGCTGAGCCCGCCTGGCCGCGCCGGGCGCACGACGCGGACGGACGAGCGAGGCGGCCAGCCGAACCGCGGGTGGTCGCCTCGCTCGTCGTCGGCTCCGGTCAGGCGTCGATGCGCCCGAGGCCCTGGGCGTCGAGGACTGCCTTGACCTGCGCCCGCTCGGCGTCGTCGAGCGGCAGCAGCGGTGGCTGGAGGCCGTCGTGGTCGATGATGCCGCGCAGGACCTGCGCGGCCTTGAACGATCCGAGCGTCGCGCTGAAGCCTCCGATGCGCCCGCCGGCGATCTTGGTGATGAGCCGCAGCGCGTGCAACCGTTCCTGCACGCGGCGAGCCGTCTCCCAGTCACCCTTGACTGCCGCGTCGTAGACCTCGACGAAACCGTGCGGGTCGATGTTGGCGACGCCCACGATCCTCCCGTGCGCCCCCTGGAAGATCGCGGCGTCACCCGTGATGTCCGACCCGGTGATGACCGAGAATCCCTCGATGTCGCGCGTGTGCTCGATGATGTAGCGGAAGCCGTCCTCCTCCCCGCTCGTGTCCTTGACCCCCGCGATGACGCCGTCCTTCGCGAGCTGCACGGTGAGCTCGGCGGGGATCTTTACGCCCGTGAAGACGGGGATGTCGTACGCGTACAGCGGCAGGTCGCTCGAGGCGGCGATCGTTCGGAAGTGGTGGTCGATCTCGTTGCGCCCCACGCTCCCGTAGAACGCGCTCGTGCTCACGAGGGCGTCGATGGGGTAGTCCTGTGCGATCGCTGCGTTGTGCAGGACCCGGCGCGTGCCGATGTCGCTGACGCCGGCCAGGACGGGGATGCGCCTGGCCACCGTCGTCGTGACCGTCTCGAGCGTGATCCGCTGCTGGTCCTCCGTCAGGTAGGGCCCCTCGCCGCCGGTCCCGAGGACGAAGATCGCGTGCACGCCGGCGTCGACCTCGAAGTTGACGAGGCGTTCGAGCGAGACGACGTCGACGTCACCGGCCGGGGTCAGGGGAGTGATGATCGGGGGGATGACTCCCCTGAGTGGTTCACGTGCGGTCATGACGGGCTTCCGTTTCTGGAGAGGGGAGTGGACGGGCTGTCGTGCTCAGCCCCAGGACGCCTCGGTCATCGGGCGCAGCGCGGCCTCGAGGATGCGCAGGTGTCGCGGGCGGGTGAGCACGAACGTGATGAGCTCGGCGATGTCTGCGGGCCGCATCATCCCCTTGAGCTGGTCGCTGCCATCGGTACGGCCGCGGGCGTCCTCGATCGCGAAGTTCGTCCAGACGCCGCCGGGGCAGATGTTGGTCGCGCGGATGCCGTCCTCGCGCAGCTCGTTGTCGAGAGCGCGGGTGAGGCCGACCTGCGCGAACTTGCTCGCCGAGTAGACGGCCTCGCCGGGGAGGCCGCGGCGCCCGGCCTCGCTGGCGACCGTGATGAGGTCGCCGCCGCCGGCCGCCTGCAGGTGCGGGACGGCGGCGCGGTACACGTAGATCGTGCCGAGGACGTTCGTGCGGATCATCTCGTCCTCGTGCTGCTCCGGCACGTCGACGAACTGGCCGTAGGACCCGACGCCTGCGTTGGCCACGACGATGTCCAGGTGCCCGTACGTGTCGACCGTCGTCTGGATCGCGGCGTCGACGTCGGCCCGGTTGCCCACGTCTCCGCGGAGCTGGAGCGTGTCGGGCAGCTCGGGCGCCGAGCCCGAGCGAGAGAACAGGGCGAGCTTCACGCCCTGGGCGCGCAGGCTCCGCGCGACCTCGGCGCCGATCCCGGAGCTGGCTCCGGTGATGAATGCGACCTTTCCGGTCAGGTCAGCTGTCTGATAGCTCATCGACGTTCCTTCGGTAGTGCGGACAGGTGCGGGGAGGGGACGGGGTGCGTCACGGTGCGACACGGTGCGCGGCGAGGTAGTCGAGGTCCCAGTCGAGGCCGGTTCCGGGCTCGTCCGACGGGTAGTAGTAGCCGTCCCGCTCGGTGCCGCCGCCCTTGACGATCTGGAGGTCCTGCCACCGGCCGCCGTCGGTGACCTCAGCGGCGCGAGCGTTGGGCACGGCGGCGAGCAAGGACGCGCTCAGCTCGAGCACGAAGTGGGGCGTCATCGGCAGGTTCCGCACGCGGGCGAGCGTGGCGATGTCCATGAATCCGGTGATCCCGCCGACACGGCCGACGTCGGCCTGGACGAAGTCGACGATCCCGGCCTCGAAGTACTGGTTGAACTGGTCGGCGGTGTAGACGTTCTCGCCCAGCCCGATCGGCGTCGTCGTCCGGGCCCGCAGGCGGGCGTGACCCAGGATGTCGTCCGACGGCAGCGGCTCCTCGATCCACAGCAGGTTGAACTGCTCGAACCGCTGGAACGCGCGCACCGCGTCAGGGAAGGACCAGCCCTGGTTGGCGTCGACGGCGATCGGATAGGTGCCCACGGCTTCCGTGAGCAGGGCGAGCCGCTCGACGTCCTCCTCGACGTCGGGCTTGCCGACCTTGACCTTGCCGAACGCGTACCCCTTGGCCTGCCACCGCTTGACCTGGTCGATCACCTCGTCGATCTCGAGGTGGAGGTTGATCCCTGAGCCGTACAGGGCGACCTTCTCGTGGACGCGACCGAGCAGGTCGACCACCGGGACCCCGTAGGACTTGCCGAGCAGGTCCCAGAACGCGATGTCGAACGCCGAGATGGCGTGCGTCGTGACTCCGGCGCCACCGATGTCGTGGACGTAGCGGTAGGCGCTGGTCCAGAGCGCACGGGGTGACACGCGTCGTCCGACGAGGACGGGCGCGATCTCCCGGGCGAGCGCGCCGATCGTCGCCCCGCCCATCCCTGACGTGTGGCTCGCGCCCCGGCCGACGAGGCCGTTGCTCCCGTGCACCGTCACGAGGGTGACCTCGATGTCGGTCACGTGGTGGATCTGGTCGCCCCACGGCCCGTCCGGCAAGGGGACCCGGAAGACCTCGACGTCGATCGACTCGATGCGGGGGATGCGGTCGTCGGTCGAGGTCGTGGCCGACGCGGTCTGGGTGAGGAAGGACATGGCAGAACCTTTCGATGGGTGGGTTGCTGGCGCGCTCGCGCGCCTATCCCTTGACAGCCCCGGCCGTCAGCCCGCTGACGAGCTGCTTCTGGACGAGCATGAAACCGACAAGCACGGGGATCGCCGCCAGCACGCCGCCCGCGGTGAGGAGGTCCCAACGGATCTGGTACTCGCCGATGAACATGCTCAGGCCGACCGGGATCGTCTGGGCGGCCGTGGTCTGCGTGAAGGTGAGGGCGTAGAGGAACTCGTTCCACGCGAAGATGAAGATGTACGTGCCGGCGGCCGTCAGTCCCGGACGCATCAGAGGCAGAAGGATGTGCCGGACCATCTGCATCGGCGAGCAGCCGTCGATCGTCGCCGCCTCGTCCAGCTCTCGCGGGAGACCGTCCAGGAAGCCCTTGAGCAGGAATGTCGCGAACGGCGTCGCGAACGTCGTGTAGACGAGCAGCAGCCCCCAGCGCGAGTCGAGCAGGCTCATGGTCCGCAGCTCGACCTGGAGCGGGATGACGAGCAGGACCGCCGGGAAGAGCTGGGCGACCAGCAGACCGGTGAGGACTGCCGACCGGCCACGGAAGCGGAAGCGCGACAGGCTGATGGCGGCGGCCACGGCGATCAGCAGCGAGAACGCGACGGTGCACAGGGCCGTGATCACACTGTTCGTCAGGTACGACACGAAGGGTGTCTTGTCGAACAGCTCGCGGTAGGCCGCCAGCGTCGGGTGCGTCGGCAGCAGGCTGCCGCCGGGCGCGATGAGCTGGGACTGGGAGCTGAGCGAGGTGAGCAGCATGATGACGTACGGCCCGAGGGTCGCGGTCATCCACACGGTCACGGCGAGGTAGAGGGACGGGCGGCCGACGCGGGCCAGACCACGCGTGCCTGCTCGCGGACTGTGCCTCGGTTCGACCTGAGGGAGCAGCCGCGGTCGGACGATCTCGGCGGTCATCACTTCTCCTTCTCCGACGTGAGTCGCACGTAGAAGACGACCATCACGGCGAGCACTGCGGCCTGGACCATCGCGTAGGCCGCACCCTGGCCGAAGTCGCCGCCCTTGTACGCGGTGAGGTACGACTGCAGCGGCAGGGTCGTGGTGGCTCGCGCCGGACCACCGCCCGTGAGCACGTACGCCAGGTCGACGTAGTTCGCGGTCCAGATGACGCGCAGCACGGTCGTGATGACGATCGTCGGGAGGATGTAGGGGATGACGACGTGGCGGAACACCGCCAACGTCCCGCAGCCGTCGGTCCGGGCGGCCTCCTTGAGCTCGGCAGGAACCCCTTGCAGG
>DASVMA010000291.1:0-5072 GCA_036384595.1 Cellulomonas sp.
CGAGGTGCTGCGCGCGGCACTCGAGCGGGCGTTCGGGACCCTGGGCGTCACGGGTGCCGAAGCCCTTGGGCTGGTCGAGGCCGCAGGCTCCGGGCCCGACGCCGCCGTCCGGGCGCGCGTCGACCTGCGTCCGTACGAGGCCGTCGACGGGTTCGACCCGGCCGACGGCGACCCCCGCGGCGGATCCGGTGCGGTCGACTGGTGGATCGCGTCCGACCTCGGCGAGCTCGCGACCGGCCGCGCGCTGCGGACCGACCACGTCCTCGGGGTCGGCGGCGCGTCGACGACGCTCGCGCAGGTCACCGTCCGGGACCCCCGTCGTCGCGTGCTCGACCTCGGCACGGGCTGCGGCATCCAGGCGCTGCACGCGAGCCGCCATGCCGCGACGGTTGTCGGTACCGACATCTCGCACCGGGCTCTCGCGTTCGCCCGGTTCAACGCCGAGCTCGCGCGGCTCGGCCCCGACCGGTTCGAGCTGCGCGCAGGGTCGATGCTCGAGCCGGTCCTCGGTGCGGGCGAGGAGCTGTTCGACCTCGTCGTCTCCAACCCGCCGTTCGTCATCACCCCGCGGGTCGCCGGGGTGCCGTCCTACGAGTACCGCGACGGCGGCCGGGCGGGCGACGCGATCGTGCGCGAGCTCGTCACCGGCGTGGGCGCCGTGCTCGCCCCCGGCGGGGTCGCGCAGCTGCTCGGCAACTGGGAGGTCCGTCGCGGCGAGGAGTGGCACGAGCGCGTGGGGGAGTGGCTCGACGAGTCGGGCCTCGACGGCTGGGTCGTGCAGCGCGCGCTCCAGGACCCGGCGCAGTACGCCGAGACGTGGATCCGCGACGGCGGAACGACCCCGGACCGGGACCGGGACGCCTGGGCGGCGCGCTACGGCGCGTGGCTCGACGACTTCGCGTCCCGGGACGTCGAGGCGATCGGCTTCGGGATCGTCACCCTGCGACGGCCGGTCTCCGGTCCGGCGTCGCTGCGCCGGCTCGAGGAGGTCACGGGCTCGGTGCGTCAGCCGCTCGGGCCCGTCGTCGCGGCGACGATCGCGGCGCACGACTGGCTCGCCGCGCGGGACGACGACACGCTCGCCCGCGAACGTCTCGTCGTCGCGGGGGACGTCACGGAGGAGCGCTACCTGACACCAGGGGACGCCGACCCGAGCGTCGTGCTGCTGCGTCAGGGCCGCGGGTTCGGCCGGACGGTCCGGGCGGGGACGGCGCTCGCGGGGTTCGTCGGCGCGTGCGACGGGGAGCTCACCGTCGGGCAGATCGTGGGCGCGCTCGGGGCGTTGCTCGAGGTCGGAGCCGCCGAGGTCGCGGCCGACGTCGTCCCGTCGGTGCGCGGGCTCGTGCTGGACGGGCTGCTCGCCCCGGCCTGATTCACAGGCGGGCCATAGGGTCCGCTGGCACGGGTCCCAGCCCCCGCCGGGAGTCTTCGGGGCATGAGCCGACAGACGCGAACAGACCGAGGCGGTGCGCGCGGCAGGTCCCGCCGCACGAAGCTCCTCATCAACAGCTTCCTGGTGGGAGCGCTCGCACTGACCGCCGGCGGTACGTGGTGGTTCCTGCACCCCTCGGCCGCGGAGGCCGACAGCAGCGCGACCGTGCGCACCGCGACCGCGACCGTCGGGACGGTGTCCACGACGATCTCGGCGCAGGGCAGCATCGCGGCGGCGACGACGGCGTCCCCGTCGTTCGCGGTGTCCGGGACCGTCGCGACGGTCGACGTCAAGGTCGGGGACGTCGTGACGGTCGGGCAGCAGCTCGGGACGCTCGAGAGGAGCACCCTGGACGACGCGGTGACCTCGGCGCAGGCGCAGCTGGTCAGCGCGAAGGCGCAGGTCACGACGGCCGGCCTCCAGCTGACGGCCGCCCAGCAGTCGCTGACCGAGGCGCAGACGGCGCTCGCGACCACCACGACGACGACCGACCCCGCGACCGGGGTGGCGACCACGACGAGCAAGGGCAGTGCGTCGCAGGTCACCAGCGCGATGGCGCAGGTCAACAACGCGAGCGCGCAGGTGACGACCGCCAAGGCCGCGTTGACGCAGGCCACCACCGACCTCGCGACGGCGAGGGCGAACGTCGGCAAGGCCGTGCTGACCGCACCCATCGCGGGCACGGTCACCGCGGTCACCGGCACGGTCGGCTCGACGGTCAGCGGGGGCTCGTCGAGCAGCTCGACGAGCGGGACCTCGGCGGGAACGAGCGCGACGACGACCACGACCGGGACGACGGCGTCGACGAGCTCGAGCGGGTTCGTGACGATCGCGGACACGTCGGTCCTGACGACCGCGGCGTCGTTCGCCGAGGCCGACGCGGCCAAGCTCAGCGTCGGGCAGGCCGCGACGGTCACGTTCCCCGCGGTTGCGGGCGCGACCGCTCCCGCGAAGGTCACGTCGATCTCGCCGACCGGGACCGCCACCAACAGCGTCGTGACCTATGCCGCGACGATCACTCTCGACTCAGCGCCGGCGGGGGTGCGGCTCGGCCAGACGGCGAACGTCACCGTGACGACCGCGCAGGCGACCGACGCGATCACGCTCCCGAGCAACGCGGTCACGGTCGGCACCACGGCAGCCGACGGCACGACGACGGGGACGGTGAACCTGCGCGCGGCCGACGGCACCACGAAGGTGACGACGGTGACGATCGGGGTGCAGGGCGACTCGACGACGCAGATCGTGTCCGGGGTGGCCACGGGTGACACCGTCGTGGTGTCGCTCGACACGGCGGTCGGCACGACGACCACGACCACCTCCCAGCTGGGCGGCCTGACCGGCGGCGCGCCCGCGGGTGGCTTCCAGGGTCGGCCAGGTGGCAGCTGATGGCGCCCTCGACCAGGCCCGCGGTGCTCGAGCTGCGCGGGATCCACAAGGTGTACGGCCAGGGTGAGGGCGAGGTGCGCGCGGTCGACGGCGTCGACCTCCTGGTCCAGACCGGCGAGTTCGTGGCCGTCATGGGTGCCTCGGGCTCGGGCAAGTCCACGATGATGAACATCCTCGGCTGCCTCGACGTGCCGACGGAGGGCACCTACCGGCTCGACGGGACCGACGTGTCCACGCTCAGCGAGACGCAGCTGTCCGCGGTGCGCAACCGGTCGATCGGCTTCATCTTCCAGTCGTTCAACCTCATCCCGAGCATGACGGCCCGCGCGAACGTCGAGCTGCCGATGCTGTACGCCGGGGTCGGTGCGGGTGAGCGGCGGGACCGCGCACAGGCCGCCCTCGAGCTCGTGGGGCTCGCCCCACGGGCGGGCCACCGTCCGAACCAGCTCTCGGGCGGGCAGCAGCAGCGCGTCGCGGTGGCGCGGTCGCTGGTCAATGCGCCGGCGCTCATCCTCGCGGACGAGCCGACGGGCAACCTCGACTCGCGCTCGAGCGAGGAGGTCCTCGACGTGTTCGAGCGGCTCGGGGGGATGGGCCGCACGATCGTCCTGATCACCCACGAGCCGGACGTCGCCGCCCGCACGCGCCGCGTCGTGCGGATGCGCGACGGACGCATCGTGTCCGACGGTCCGTCGACGCCGACCACCGGCGGGTTCGGCGTGCCGGCCGAGGACGTCGCATGAACGCCATGGAGATCCTGCGGTCGTCCCTGCGGGGGATGACGTCGAACCCGATGCGCTCGGTGCTCACGCTGCTCGGGGTCCTCATCGGGGTCGGCTCGGTCATCCTGCTCGTCGGGGTGGGCGCCGGGTCGGCGAAGGCCGTCTCGGACCAGATCAACTCGCTCGGGACGACGACGCTCACCGTGCGGTCGGGCTCCGGTGGCGGGATCCGCTTCCAGGACCTCACGACCTCCGTGGCCGACGCGCTCCAGTCGTCGGTCGACACGGGCACCTCGACGGCGCTGATCGCCGTCGTGCCGGAGGTGTCGAGCTCGCAGACCATCACGGCCGGCACGAAGTCCACGACGGCGCAGATCATCGGCACGACCGCCAACTACTTCGACGTGACGGGCTCGAAGGTCGCCCAGGGCGCGGCGTTCACCGCGAACGACCTCGCGGAGTCACGCCGGGTCGTCGTGATCGGCGCCGAGCTCGCCACGACGCTGTTCGGTGCCCCCGGCTCCGTCGGCGCCACCGACCCCGTCGGGCAGACCGTGGTCGTGGGGTCGACTCCGTACCTCGTGAACGGCGTCATGACCGCCAAGGACTCGACGGGCACCGAGAGCACGAACAACGTGCTCGTCGTCCCGCTGGCCCGGGTCCAGCAGTCGATCGCGGGCTACGGCAACCTGTCCTCGATCGTGCTCCAGGCCACCGATGCCGGTGCGGTCGACGTGGCCGAGGCCGAGGCCACGACCGTCATCAACACCGAGCTCAAGATCACGAGCACCGACACCGCGACGTACACGATCAGCAACCAGGCCCAGCTGCTCGCCGCGAGCACGTCCACGGCGTCGACGTTCTCGGCCATGCTCGCCGCGGTCGCGGGGATCTCCCTGCTCGTCGGGGGCATCGGGGTCACGAACATCATGCTCGTGACGGTGACCGAGCGGACCCGGGAGATCGGTATCCGCAAGGCGCTCGGCGCGACCCGCGGCGCGATCCTCGGGCAGTTCCTCACCGAGGCGACCCTGCTGTCGCTGCTCGGCGGTGCGCTCGGCGTGCTCGGCGCGGTCATCGGGTCGCAGTTCGAGATCCTCGGCGTCAGACCCGCGATCGTCGGCTCGTCGGTCGTCCTGGCCCTGGGCGTGTCCATCGGGATCGGCGTGTTCTTCGGGGGCTACCCGGCCTTCCGTGCCGCCACGATGCGCCCGGTCGACGCGCTGAGGCACGAGTGAGCCCACCCCTGACCACCCCGGACCACCATCCCCTGACGAAAGGCACCACCATGACGAACCCCAGCACCACCCCGGCCAGCAACGACGTCGCGGAGGACCTCCTCGCGCAGGACCTCCTCGCGCAGCGCCCCGAGGCCCTCGCCGGGGCCGCCCCGATCGCCGCGGCCCCGCGCGGCAGGCCGTCGCTCACGATGATCCTGGCCGGCGTGGTGGGCGCAGCCGTCCTGTTCGCGGGCGGCCTGCTCGTCGGGCACACCACCGGCTCGAGCACCACGGCACAGTCCGGGCCCG
>DASVMA010000292.1:0-1804 GCA_036384595.1 Cellulomonas sp.
CGCCGATCCGCTTGCGCAGCGGCGTCGGGTCGATGCCGTTCGCGGTGTTGTAGGCGACCTGCTTCTCGCGACGACGGTTCGTCTCGTCGATCGCCTGCGCCATGGCCGGGGTGATCTGGTCGGCGTACATGTGCACCTGGCCCGACACGTTGCGCGCCGCCCGGCCGATCGTCTGGATCAGCGACGTCGCGGAGCGCAGGAACCCCTGCTTGTCGGCATCGAGGATGCTCACGAGCGACACCTCAGGAAGGTCGAGGCCCTCGCGCAGCAGGTTGATGCCGACGAGCACGTCGTACTCGCCCAGTCGCAGCTCGCGCAGCAGCTCGACGCGGCGGAGCGTGTCGACCTCGGAGTGCAGGTACCGGACGCGCACGCCCTTCTCGAGCAGGTAGTCGGTGAGGTCCTCCGACATCTTCTTGGTCAGCGTCGTGACGAGCACACGCTCGTTCCTCGCGACACGGAGGTGGATCTCCTCGAGCAGGTCGTCGATCTGACCCTTCGTGGGCTTGACCACGACCTCGGGGTCAATGAGCCCCGTGGGCCGGATGATCTGCTCGACGAAGCCGTCGGACATCGACAGCTCATAGCTGCCCGGCGTCGCCGACAGGTACACGGTCTGCCCGATGCGCTCGACGAACTCGTCCCACCGCAGCGGCCGGTTGTCCATGGCGCTCGGCAGGCGGAACCCGTGGTCCACGAGGTTGCGCTTGCGGGACATGTCGCCCTCGTACATCGCGCCGATCTGCGGCACCGTCACGTGCGACTCGTCGATGACGAGCAGGAAGTCCTCGGGGAAGTAGTCGAGCAGCGTGTTGGGGGCCGTGCCCGGCTCGCGACCGTCGATGTGCCGCGAGTAGTTCTCGATGCCCGAGCACGAGCCGATCTGGCGCATCATCTCGATGTCGTAGGTCGTGCGCATGCGCAGGCGCTGGGCCTCGAGCAGCTTGCCCTGCCGCTCGAACTCCTCGAGCCGACCGGCAAGCTCGGCCTCGATCGAGCCGATCGCTCGCTCCATCCGCTCGGGCCCGGCGACGTAGTGGGTCGCGGGGAAGACGTGGATCTCCTTCTCGGTGCGGATCACGTCCCCGGTGAGGGGGTGCAGCGTCTGGATCGACTCGATCTCGTCGCCGAAGAACTCGAAGCGGATCGCGAGCTCCTCGTACACCGGGATGATCTCGACCGTGTCGCCGCGCACCCGGAACGTCCCGCGCGTGAACGCCATGTCGTTGCGCGTGTACTGCATACCGACGAACTTCCGGAGCAGCTGGTCGCGCTCGACCTGGTCACCCACCGCGAGGTGCACCATCCGGTCGACGTACTCCTGCGGGGTGCCCAGGCCGTAGATGCACGACACGGACGCGACCACGATGACGTCGCGGCGGGTCAGCAGCGAGCTTGTCGCCGAGTGGCGCAGCCGCTCCACCTCGTCGTTGATCGACGAGTCCTTCTCGATGTAGGTGTCCGTCTGCGCGATGTACGCCTCGGGCTGGTAGTAGTCGTAGTACGAGACGAAGTACTCGACGGCGTTGTTCGGCAGCAGCTCGCGGAACTCGTTGGCGAGCTGCGCCGCGAGCGTCTTGTTCGGCGCCATGACCAGGGTCGGGCGCTGCACCTGCTCGATCAGCCAGGCGGTCGTCGCCGACTTCCCGGTACCCGTGGCGCCGAGCAGCACCACGTCCTTCTCGCCGGCGTTCAGGCGCGCGGCGAGCTGGGCGATCGCCTCGGGCTGGTCACCCGACGGCGTGTACTCGGAGACGACCTGGAACGGTGCGACGGTGCGCTGGAGCTCCGTGACTGGACGCAT
>DASVMA010000293.1:0-7128 GCA_036384595.1 Cellulomonas sp.
CCATGACGTTCGAGAAGCGCAGCCCGATCATCTTGAGCTGCGGGTCCCAGCGGCAGAGGTGGTGCGCCATCTCCTCCTCCAGCGCCTTGACGAGCGAGTACGTCGACTCGGGCCGGACGCGGTAGTCCTCGTCCACCGGCACGTACGGGGGCGGCGTCTCGAACGGGAGACCCAGGACGGTCTCGCTCGAGGCCCACACGACGTTGCGGATGCCCGCCGCACGCGCGGCGTTGAAGACGTTCCAGGACGCGGGCGCGTTGTTGGCGAAGGTCGCCGAGTTCGTGACGATCCCCGGTGCAGGGATCGCTGCCAGGTGGACGACGGCGTCGATCTGTCCGACGTGCTCGTCGACCCGACCGGTCAGCAGCTCGAGCACCTGCCCGTAGTCGGTCAGGTCGGTCGCGACGAACTCGCCGAGAGGCTGGGCCGGGCGCACGCGGTCGACCGACACGACGTCCCACCCGTGCTGCGCGAGGTCGAGGACGACTGCCCGCCCGAGCTTGCCGGCGGCGCCCGTGACGACGACGCGGCCCGTCACCGCAGTGCCTGTCGGGAGTGCCCGGAGCCGGTTCGTACGGTCGCCGGGAGCGGTGCCGACGGTGCGGCGATACAGGTCGAACGTGCTGGCCGGGTCATGGCTTCCTCGCTGTCGTGTGGGGCGTGGGCGTGCTCGGGGGAGGGCTGGGAGGCCACGGTGGCCGGGGGACGTGCTCGGTCAGGCGCCGACGGCTGTCGAGCCGCGCACGACGAGGCGGCAGGGCATCGTCTCGATGCCGCTGACCGTCGTGCCGTCGATGGCGTCGAACACCCGCTGGGCAGCACGGCGACCGAGCATCTCGAAGTTCAAGTCGACGCTGGTCAGCTGGGGGCGGGCGCCCGACGTCAGCACGTGCCAGTTGTCGAAGCCCATCACGGCGACCTGGGTGGGGACGTCGACGCCGCGGTCTCGCAGCACGTCCAGTGCGCCCCGGGCGATCTGGTCGCTGCCGCACAGGATCGCGTCGACCTCCGGGTGCTGGTCCAGCACCGAGTGGGTCGCCGCCCGGCCCCAGGCCTCGGTCCACTCGCCGAAGTGGACATGCCCGTCGACCAGCTGCAGCCCAGCGGACTCGAGAGCCGTCTGCGCTCCGGCGGCGCGGTCACGCGCCGCCGCATAGCGGACGTCGCCCGAGATGTGCGCGATCTTGCGCCGCCCTGTGGCGACGAGGTGCTCGATCGCGATCGACCCGGCGTTGACGTTGTCGGGCACGACCGAGCAGTCTCGCTCGTCCGCGGACGGCGCATAGGCGTAGACGGCCGGGACCGGGAGATCGCGGCCGAGGGACGGGCGGGGGTCGGTGTTGCTGCCGACCACGATCAGGCCGTCGATGCGCCGACCGAGCAGCGCCTTGAGGTGGTACTGCTCGCGGATCGTGTCGCCCCGCGCGTCGCAGAGGAACACCGACATCTTGCCGGCGCCGAACGCGTCCTCGGCGCCGATGAGGATCGGGAGGCTGAATCGTCCGTCGAGGTCGTTCGTCAGGAGGCCGACGGTGCCGGTCTGGCCCGCCAGGATCGCCTGCGCGAGGCTGTTCGGCGTGAAGGCGATGCGTTCGGCCGCCTCGACGACGCGACGACGCGTGTCGGGGTGCACGTTGGCGCGTCCGTTGAGGGCCTTCGACGCAGTGGCCATGGACACCCCGGCGAGGACGGCGACGTCCCGCAGCGTCGCGGCGCGAGGGCGTGCCGCTGCACCGTCGGTCTCGTTCACTCGTCCTCCGTCCCGGCCCACGCAGCGCTTTGACCGCTGCGTTCGCACGATGCTAGCCTACGAAAACCGGTTTCGGAATGTTTCGCCCGTGCTGATTGCACCCCAGAGTCATCGTCGTCTCGCCACCTGGAGCCTCCCATGCAGACCACCCGTGACCTCACCGGAACCGTCGTCGCCATCACCGGTGCCACCGCGGGCATCGGGCGGGAGACCGCACGCCTCCTCGTCGCCGACGGCGCGCGCGTCGCACTCGGTGGACGTCGCACGGACCGGCTCGACGAGCTGGTCGCCGAGCTGGGTGCGGAGAACGCCGTCGGTGTGCCCATGGACGTGCGCCTGCCGGCCGACAACGCACGGCTCGTCGCCGCGGCCGTGGACCGCTGGGGCCGCCTTGACTCGGTCATCCCGAATGCCGGCATCGGCATGTACGGCGGGATCCTCGACCAGAGCGACGACGAGCTCACCACGATGATGGACACCAACTACGCGGGCACCGTCTGGACCGTGCGCGCGGCGCTGCCGGCGCTGCTGGCAGCAGGAGGTGGCGACATCGTCATCGTCTCGAGCGTCGCGGGCTTCCGCGGGGGTGCCGACGAGGCGGTCTACGCCGGGACCAAGCACGCGCAGGTCGGGCTGGCGGGCTCGCTCGACCGCGAGCTGCGCGAGAAGGGCGTGCGCGTCACGCTGATCTGCCCGGCCGGGACGTTCACCGAGTTCGCCGTGGGCGCCGGCCGCACCGACGACGACCCCCGGGCGAGCGAGTGGCTGACCCCCGGCGACGTGGCCGCAGCGATCGTGACGACCCTGCACCAGCCGCGCACCATGCGCACGTCCATCTGGACGATGTGGAGCATGGGTCAGGGCAGCTGACCCCTGCGACGGACGAGCTCGTCCCGGAGAAGCAGCGCCGCGGAACCGTGCGCCTCGTCGGGACGCTACGTCGAGCGCGTCTCGGGATGTTCGACGATCGCCAGCGCGCCCGACGGGCACCGGCCCACGACCTCGCGAAGCCTGTTCGCCAGGTCGGTGGTGCCGGCGACCTCGGGGTTGATCCAGGGTCGAGCGCTTGTGTCGAAGACGTCGGGCATGCCACGCACGCACTCGGCGGCGTGGCGGCACACCTCGCGGTCGAACGACACGTCGACCAGCGGGCCGCGGTAGACCTTGCTGGTCATGACGTCGGGCGGGTCATGACGTGGGGCGTCGTTCGAGGACGCTGACGTCGCGTACCGCGCCCTTGTCGGCCGACAGGGCCATCGCCGCATACGCACGCAGCGCGGTCGAGATGACACGGTCGCGCAGGGCGGGACGGTAGCCTCCGCCGGCCTCGAGCTTGGCACGGCGGTCCGCGAGGTCCTCGTCGGCGACGTCGAGGTGGATCACCCGCTGGGGGATGTCGATGACGATCGTGTCGCCGTCCTCGACGAGCGCGATGACACCGCCCGCCGCCGCCTCGGGGGAGACGTGCCCGATCGACAGGCCGGACGTGCCGCCCGAGAAGCGTCCGTCGGTGACGAGCGCGCACGCGGCACCCAGACCGAGCCCCTTGAGGTACGACGTCGGGTAGAGCATCTCCTGCATGCCGGGGCCGCCGCGCGGGCCCTCGTAGCGGATGACGACGACGTCGCCGGCCTTGATGCGGCCGCTGAGGATCGCCTCGACGGCGTCGTCCTGGGACTCGAGCACCACCGCGGGTCCGGAGAACGTGAAGCACGACTCGTCGACCCCGGCCGTCTTGACGACGCACCCGTCCTCGGAGAGGTTCCCGCGGAGCACCGCGAGCCCGCCGTCGACCGTGTAGGCGTGCGCGACGTCGTGGATGCATCCCGTCGCGGCATCCAGGTCGAGGCTGTCCCAGCGTGCCGACTGCGATCCGGCCGTCGCCGAGCGGACCCGGCCCGGTGCGGCGTGGAACAGCTCGATCGCCTCGGCAGTGGCCGAGCCGCCGCGGATGTCCCAGGCGTCGAGCCAGGTCTGCAGCGAGTCGGCGTGCACCGAGTGGACGTCGGGGTGGAGCAGGCCGGCCCGGTTCAGCTCGCCGAGGATCGCCGGGATCCCGCCCGCCCGGTGGACGTCCTCCATGAGGTACTTGCCGTTCGGCGCGACCTTGGACAGGCAGGGGACCGCGAGGGACCTCGCCTCGATGTCAGCGAGCGTGTAGTCGAGCTCGGCCTCGTGGGCGACGGCGAGCAGGTGCAGGATCGTGTTCGTCGATCCGCCCATCGCGATGTCCAGCGACATCGCGTTGTCGAACGCCTCCCGCGTCGCGATCGACCGCGGAAGCACGCTCGCGTCGTCGTCCTCGTAGAAGCGGCGGGTGATCTCCACCGCGGTGCGCCCCGCCTGCTCGTACAGGTCACGGCGCGCGGTGTGGGTCGCGAGCGTCGAGCCGTTGCCCGGCAGGGCCAGGCCGAGCGCCTCGACGAGGCAGTTCATCGAGTTGGCCGTGAACATCCCCGAGCACGACCCGCACGTGGGGCAGGCGGCCTCTTCGATGAGGTCGATGTCGGCGTCGGACACCGTGTCCGCGACGGCGTCGGCGATCGCCGTGACGAGGTTGAGCCGGGTGCGTGTGGTGCCGTCGGTCAGGACGGCGGCGCCGCCCTCCATGGGGCCACCCGACACGAAGACCGTCGGGATGTTGAGCCGCATGGCGGCCATCAGCATGCCGGGCGTGATCTTGTCGCAGTTGGAGATGCAGACGAGCGCGTCGGCACGGTGCGCCTGGACCATGTACTCGACCGAGTCGGCGATCAGGTCGCGCGACGGCAGCGAGTAGAGCATGCCCTCGTGGCCCATCGCGATGCCGTCGTCGACCGCGATCGTGTTGAACTCCCGCGGCACGGCCCCCGCCGCAAGGATCGCTGCCGACACGATGCGGCCGACCGGCTGCAGGTGCGTGTGGCCCGGCACGAACTCGGTGAAGCTGTTCGCCACGGCGATGATCGGCTTGCCGATGTCCTCGCGGGCGACGCCTGCTGCGCGCAGCAGCGCGCGGGCGCCGGCCATGTTCCTGCCGTGGGTGACTGTTCGTGAGCGCAACGGTGGCATGACGCCATTGCATCACTCGCTCGGGCCGTCGGTCGCGGGCGACCGGCTGGCGGACGGAAAGTCGCCCAGAAGCCTCGCGCCGTGTGGGACCAAAGTCCTAGCCTTGACGGCATGAGCGAGGCGATCCGAGCCCAGGGACTCGTGAAGCGGTACGGCAGCGTGACGGCGCTGGACGGTGTCGACATCTCGGTGCCGACCGGCACCGTGCTCGCGCTGCTCGGGCCCAACGGGGCAGGCAAGACGACGGTCGTCCGCATCCTCGCGACGCTGCTGCGCCCCGACGAGGGACAGGCGCAGGTCGCGGGCGTCGACGTCCTGGGCGACCCGGCCGGGGTCCGCCGGAAGATCGGGCTGTCGGGTCAGTACGCCGCGGTCGACGAGTACCTGACCGGCTTCGAGAACCTCGACATGATCGGTCGGCTCTACCACCTCGGCCGTCGGGCGAGCAGGGTGCGGGCGCGGGAGCTGCTCGACCAGTTCAGCCTCGAGGACGCCGCCGACCGACCCGCCCGCACCTACTCGGGGGGCATGCGGCGACGGCTCGACCTGGCAGGTGCCCTCGTCGCCGACCCGCCGGTCCTCTTCCTGGACGAGCCGACGACCGGGCTGGACCCCCGCGGCCGGACGGAGATGTGGGACATCATCCAGTCCCTCGTCTCGGGCGGCACGACGTTGCTGCTCACCACCCAGTACCTCGAGGAGGCCGACCTCCTCGCCGACAAGATCGTCGTCATCGACCACGGCAGGATCATCGCGACGGGCACCTCGGACGAGCTGAAGCGGCAGGTCGGCGGTGAGCGCCTCGACGTCACGGTCGCGGACGGTGCCCGGCTCACCGAGGCACGCGACCTGCTCGAGCCGCTCGGGATCGGCCCGGCGACCCACGACCACCAGCGCCGGACGATCCTGATCCCCGTGACCGGCGGGGCCGCTGTGCTCACCGAGGCGTTGCGCCGCCTCG
Organism: Cellulomonas sp.; assembly: GCA_036384595.1. Taxonomy (GTDB): domain Bacteria; phylum Actinomycetota; class Actinomycetes; order Actinomycetales; family Cellulomonadaceae; genus Cellulomonas_A. The sequence continues at coordinate 5,763 of DASVMA010000293.1, forward strand.
ACGCGGTCGACCTGCGGCTCGACGACGTCGGCCTGCGTCGTCCCACGCTCGACGACGTCTTCCTCATCCTCACAGGCCACGGGGCGGCGGACACCGAGGCCGCCGACGCCCGGCAACGGGAGGCAGCGCGATGACCCTGACGATCCCGCACGTGGTCGCTGACGCGCACGTCGTGGCCAAGCGCAACATCATCAAGATCAAGCGGGTTCCCGACCTGCTCGTCTTCACGACGCTGTCGCCCATCATGTTCGTGCTGCTGTTCTCGTACGTGTTCGGAGGGGCGATCGACCAGGCCGGCGGGGGATCGGCCTACCGGGAGTTCCTCATCGCCGGGATCTTCGCCCAGACGGTGATCTTCGGTGCCACGATCACCGGCGCGGGCCTGGCGGACGACGTGAAGAAGGGCATCATCGACCGGTTCCGGTCGCTGCCGATGGCGCCGTCCGCCGTCCTGACGGGACGGACGCTGTCCGACGTCGTCAACAACGTCATCGTCCTCGTCGTCATGTCGCTCACGGGCCTCCTCGTCGGGTGGCGCATCCGCAGCTCATGGATCGAGGCCTTGGCCGGGTTCGGGCTGCTGCTGGTCTTCGCGTACGCGATCTCGTGGGTCATGGCGTGGATCGGCATGCTCGTCCCGAGCCCGGAGGTCGTGAACAACGCCTCGTTCATCGTGATCTTCCCGCTGACTTTCGTGGCCAACACGTTCGTCCCGCTGTCCACGCTCCCGGCGCCGCTGCGGACCTTCGCGGAGTGGAACCCCGTCTCGTCCGTCACGCAGGCCGCCCGCCAGCTGTTCGGCAACATCCCGCCCAACACGCCGGAGCCCACGGCGTGGTCGCTGCAGCATCCCGCCCAGTACACGCTCATCTGGAGCGTGCTCATCCTCGCGATCGCGATCCCGGTGGCGAACGCGCAGTACCGCGTGTCGACGAGCCGCTGACCACGACGGTCGCGGATCCGCGTCCTCGCACGGTCGGATGCGTACGACGCTGTACTGCGACGGCGGTACGACGGTTGCCTGCCGAGGGGGGACGACAGCCCGGGCCCAGGTCGCGAGAGTGGACGCATGGCACTCCCGCTCGACCGCCCCACCTCAGGTCCGGCCGTCACCACGCTCCAGCGCCGGATCCGGCAGGCGGGGATCGAGGACATCCCCGCGGTCGCCCGGATCACGCACGAAGGACCGCTCCGGACGGACCCCGATCCCGAGTCCGCGGCGCGAGCGACGAGGCTCCTGCTGACCCACATCGCCTTCGAGCGGGGTGCCCTGTGGGTCGAGGACGGGGCCGACGGCCGGATCGCGCGCGCCGTGGCCGTCGTCCCTGGCGGTCAGATGTCGCCGTGGGAGACAGCCGGTCGCGTC
>DASVMA010000294.1:0-4387 GCA_036384595.1 Cellulomonas sp.
TGCGGGGGCGCGTCGGTGGCTGTGCCCGCGGTCGGCGTGGCCGCCGGGTCGAGCGTGATCTGGGAGATCGGCACGCAGCCGGCAGGCGCCGCGAACGGCACGGCCGGGTCGAGGACGATCGCGTCGGCCGAGATGAGCCCGTCGTAGCCCGAGCCGACGGTGATGTCGACGGTCGCGTCGGCGCGGGCGTCGAGCACGAGGACCGGCTTGTCGAGCTGCGCGGCGAGCGTGTACGCCGCGGCGACCCCTGCGGCGCCGAACGTGAGGCGCGCGGTGCCCGCGACGTTCTCGGCCGAGTTGGCGGTGCTCGCGATCACGAAGCCGCGCTCCGCCAGGGCCGCGGCGGTCTGGGCCGCCAGCCCCGGGACGTTGGCACCGTTGAAGACGTTGACGCTGACCTGTGCGTACGGCACGGGTGCGGCGCCCTCGGGCGGGCACGGCGGGGCCGAGGCACCGGCCGCGGGCGCAGGGGTGCTGAACCCGCGGGAGAGGAACGGCACCCCGAGGGTGCCGGTGAAGACCGCTGCGGCGACAAGACCCGCGACGGCGAGACCGGCGAGCAGCACACCGAAGATGACCGCCTGCCGCTCGTGCATGTGGCGCCGGCGGATGGTGCGGGCGCGGTCCGGGTCGGTGCTCACGAGATCACCAGGACGCGGGCGTGCAGCACGGGGCGCTGCTGCAGCGCCGCCCGGACGGCGCGGTGCAGGCCGTCCTCGAGGTACATCACGCCGCGCCACTGCACGACGTGCGCGAACAGGTCGCCGTAGAACGTCGAGTCGTCCGACAGGAGCGTGTCGAGGTTGAGCGTGACCTTGGTCGTCACGAGCTCGTCGAGCCGCACCTGCCGGGGCGGGACCTCGGCCCACTGCTTGGACGTGACAAGGCCGTGGTCGGGATAGGGCCGACCGTCGCCCACTGCCTTGAAGATCACCCGGCGAGTCTAGGTGAACCGGGACGCGACGGCCGGGTGCCACGCGAGCGTGGACGTCCGGCCGACGGTGCTCGCCAGGTGGCGCGGTCGGAGTCAGCTCGCGGGCGTGGCGGGATCGAGCGCGGTCGTGGGGTCGAGCTGGGCCCGCAGCGCGTCGAGATCGGCGACACGTCCCTCGACTCGTGCGTGCTCCTGGGTGGCGGCGGCCAGGTCGGCGTCGATGGCGGGCGCCTGGGCCTGCAGTGCTGCGTCGTCGCGCGCGAGCAGGGCTGCGGCGGCGGCAAGCGTCTGCCCGGCAGGGGCCATCGGCAGCTCCGTGCCGTCCCACCACACCCACGACAGCTGCAGGCGCTGCCGCTGGCTCGCCGGCATCGCCGCGACCTGGGCCGCCTTGGTCCGGTACGCCCGGCGGTAGTAGTCCACCGAGGCCGCGTCCGCGGTGTGCTGCGCCTGACGCTGGGCGATCGCCGCGTCACGCGCGGCGAGGGCGTCCGACGCCGTCCGGATCTCGGTGTCCATCGCGTCGAGCAGCCCTCGCCAGCCGGTGTGCACCGCGACCAGCGCGGCCCGGTCGGAGACGAACCGGGCGTACGTCGCCTCGAGCTGCGCGGACAGGCCGCCGGGCCGCCAGACCTGCGTGCCGACGTACGCGAACAGCTCGGTCGGGCGGTTCTCCGGGTGCGCGCCGACCGACGCGTCGATCTGCCCCCGGATCGGGTCGTCGACGGGGAGGGCGGCGACCTCGGACTCCAGGAGTGTCGTCAGTCGGGGCCGGTCGTCCGGGCTCACCTGCGCCCATGCGGCGTGCAGGGTCTCGTGGGCTGCGCTCTCGACGACGGAGCCGTGCAGGCGTGGGTCCGTGGGCTCGAACAGGACGATCGAGTTCGCGCCCTCGAAGAAGCAGCCGACCGCGCTGCCGGCTGACACGGCGGGCCGAGCCGCGCCGTCCGCGCACCGACCGGTGAACGCCCGGGCGTTCAGGATCTCGGGCCGCGCCCCGTAGAACAGCGTGCGGCCCTCGACGGACAGGTGTGCCTCGTCAGCGAGGGCCACGACGTCGGCCGACGGTGCCGGAGCCGTGCGGGATTGGAGTGCCGAGCCCCGGTCGAGCGCGAGCGAGGGGACGCTCGCGGCCAACCATGAGGCGCCCAGCAGCGCTGCGACCGCGACAACGCTCACCGTGACCGACGTCGGGAGTCGGCCACGCCCGCGCGCGGCCCGCGGCGCTGAGCCGACGATCTTCGACCCCGGTGGCTCGGCGGACCGGGCGGACGCCTCGTCGATGACCCACTGCGGGACCCGACCGGTCGGAGACGACCTGACGTTGTCGGGCGGGAGGGTCACTCGTTCAGCATCGGCTGATCGGCGCCGTCAATTGAGGCCGGCGGGACCCTCGTCCGTCAGGTCGGCGGGGCGTTCGGCCCGTCGCTTGATGCCGAGCAGCATCCGTCGGCTCATCAGGAAGCTGATCCACGAGACCGGCTCGACGAGCAGCGGCGCCCACGCCTTGACGTAGCCGTAGCGCTCGCGGACGAGCAGCCGTGCCTCACCCCCGGGTGCGTCCTGGACGACGAACGTCCACGTGAAGTCGTACGGCGGCGGCGTCGTGCCCATCGGGACGCCGCCGCGCAGGACGAGCGCTCGCCCCGGCTCGACGAGGGCCACCTGCAGACCGCCGTCGGGGTGCAGCCGGATCTCGTCCCCGACAGCGATCGACTGCCACTCCGGGACGATGTCGTCGGCGCTGTGGATGTCGCAGCCGACGAGGTTCTCGAGCGCGTCGTAGCTGTAGAAGCCACCGCGGCCCTGACCGAGCTGCGCGAGCCACGGCCATACCGCGGCAGGGTCGGCCCGGACCGTGACGGCGCGGGTGGCCGACAGCCCGGGGTGGAGGATCAGCTCGTCACCCGGCAGGGCCGAGTCCACCTCCGTGCGCGTGGTACCCCACCGCAGCGACCAGGACCTCAGCGCGGCGACGGTGCCTGCCACCGTGGCCGCCGTCAGTGCAGCCGTCGCGGTCGAGCCCGAGGGTCGAGGCGATCGGCACGTGCACGACCGACCGCCGCGTGCGCGACCTCGGCATGAGCGACACCTGGACATGGGACCACCTCCTGGACCCACTCGACCTCGCGCGGCTACCCGTTGCCAGAGTCGAAGGTCCCCGGGCTGATCAGCCCGGGACGACAGGTCAGCCCGTGGCCGGGTCGGCCGGGTCGTCGTGGGGCGGAGGTGGACCCGGCTGTCGTGGCTTGCCGACGCGAGACCGATCACGCAAGCCGCTTGCGTGATCGGTCGTAGACTTGCGCGCATGTCGCGTCGACTCGCCGAGGTTGCCCGCAAGGTCGGTGTGTCCGAGGCCACCGTGAGCCGCGTGCTCAACGGCAAGCCCGGGGTGTCCGAGGCCACCCGCCAGGCGGTGCTGACCGCGCTCGACATCCTCGGCTACGAGCGGCCGACCAAGCTGCGCGGTGAGAAGGCGCGGCTCGTCGGGCTCGTGCTCCCTGAGCTGCAGAACCCGATCTTCCCGGCGTTCGCGGAGGTCGTCGGCGGCGCGCTCGCCCAGCAGGGGTTCACGCCGGTCCTGTGCACGCAGACCGCGGGCGGGGTCTCCGAGGCCGACTATGTCGAGCTGCTGCTCCAGCAGCACGTCTCGGGCGTGGTGTTCGCCGGCGGCAACTACGCGCAGCGCGACGCCTCGCACGCGCACTACGCGCGCCTCACCGAGCGGCAGCTGCCGGCAGTCCTGATCAACGCGTCGATCGACGAGCTGCCGTTCCCCCGGGTCTCGTGCAACGACGAGGTCGCGGTCGAGCAGGCGATGGGCCACCTGATCTCGCTCGGCCACACCCGGATCGGCGTGCTGCTCGGGCCCGCGGACCACGTGCCGTCGGAGCGCAAGCTCGCGGCGGCCCGCACCGTCGCCGCGCGTGCGGGCCTCGAGCTCGGCGCCGACCAGGTCGTCCACAGCGCGTACTCGCTCGAGTCGGGGCAGGCCGCGACGGGGCGGCTGCTCGCGGCGCGGGTCACCGGGATCGTCTGCGCGAGCGACCCGCTCGCGCTCGGTGCGATCCGGGCGGTCCGACGGGCGGGCCTGCGGGTGCCCGACGACGTCTCGGTCGTCGGCTACGACGACTCCGCCTTCATGAGCTGCACCGAGCCGCCGCTGACGACCGTGCGGCAGCCGATCGAGCAGATGGGCCGGGCTGCGATCGAGCTGCTCGTGGGCCTCATCGGGGGGGCCAGCGTGGCGCAGGACGAGCTGCTGTTCGAGCCGGATCTCGTCGTGCGGGGGTCGACGGGGCCCGCGCCGGTCGGCGGGTGACGACTCGGCCGCTCAACGAGTGAGTTCTTGCGTTGATTCAGTCGAAAGGCTTAGCGTCCTGCCTAGCGAAGAGGACGTCACGGCGGCTAGAGAGCCTGCGGACGCTGTCCGGGAAGAGGCGAGGCACCAGT
>DASVMA010000295.1:0-2386 GCA_036384595.1 Cellulomonas sp.
CGGCTCGGTCGTCCCCGTCGCACCGAGGCCCGAGATGGCACCGCCGAGGCCGGTGTCGGAGTTCGAGATCCAGGTGACGAGCCCGTACGCGAGCGCCGGGAAGACGATCAGGACGACGAGGAACGGCCACACCTTGCTCCACGTCGTGCGTGGTGAGCGGTGCACGCCGCGAGGACCGTCGTGGTCGTCAGCGGCGTCGAACTCGTCTGGTGGGTACGGGTAGCTGGCCTTGCTCACGGCGGACAGGCTATCCGGTCAAGCCGTGAACGGTGACCGCATCCGTCGTCGGGCACACGTCGCGACGCAGGTCAGGCCTCAGCACCGAGCCGACGGGCCGAACGAGCGCGCTGGCGGGTCGAGCGCATGCGGCGGAGGCGCTTGACGAGCATGGGGTCGTGGGCGAGCGCGGCGGGCGAGTCGATCAGGGCGTTGAGCACCTGGTAGTACCGGGTGGCCGACATGTCGAACAGCTCGCGGATGGCCTGCTCCTTGGCGCCGGCGTACTTCCACCACTGCCGCTCGAACGCCAGGACCTGCTGGTCACGCTCGGTCAGCTCACCGGTGTGCTCGGCGACGATGCTGCCGACCCGTTCCGCTGTCGCGGTCTCCATCGTGGCTCCTGACCTTCCGTGCCTGACCTGTCCGCGCCTCGCGACGACCCGGGCTGGACGACTGCCCCGATCGCGCTCACGTCATCGTAGGCGGGAATGACAAGGGTGTCATTCCTTGGCCCTCACGGTTCACCCGGTCGCGCACCGACACGCGAACGACACGCCGGGACGACCGTCATCGCTACTCTCGCGGTGTGACGAACCGACCCCTCGCCGACCTCGTCGCCCCCGACTGGGCCGTCGCGCTCGCACCGGTCGAGCCCGCGCTCAGGGCGGCCGGGGACTTCCTGCGCGCCGAGGTCGCCGCCGGTCACGGGTACCTGCCTGCCGGCGACGCGATCCTCCGAGCGTTCGCGCGCCCGCTGGCCGACGTGCGGGTCCTTGTCGTCGGGCAGGACCCCTACCCCACCCCAGGCCACGCGATGGGGCTGTCGTTCTCGGTGCAGGCGGACGTCAGCCCGCTGCCGCGGTCGCTCGCCAACATCATCACCGAGCTCGCGAGCGACGTCGGCGCACCCCGACCCAGCTCCGGCGACCTGACGCCGTGGTCCGACCAGGGCGTGATGCTCCTCAACAGGGTCCTGACCGTGCGCCCGGGAGCTCCTGCGTCGCACCGCGGCAAGGGCTGGGAAGCCGTCACCGACCGCGCCATCGCGGCCCTCGTCGAGCGTGGGGGGCCGCTCGTGGCGGTGCTCTGGGGCCGCGACGCGCAGACCCTGACGCCCGCCCTCGGATCCACGCCGATCGTCGCGAGCGTGCACCCGAGCCCGCTGTCGGCCCACCGCGGGTTCTTCGGCTCACGCCCGTTCTCGCAGGTCAACGCACTTCTCGTCGCGCAGGGAGCCACCCCGGTCGACTGGTCGCTGCCCTGAGCCGGAGACGTCCCTGCCTGAACCGCGCAGAATGTCCCCGTGACCACACCGATCCCCGACGCGCTCGCGCCGACACCCCGCTGGAGCCGCTTCGTCGCCGTCGGTGACTCGTTCACCGAGGGCCTGTGGGACGTGCCCGACGCGGACGGGCAGTGCCGCGGCTGGGCCGACCAGCTGGCCGGCCACCTGTCCGAGCGCCGGACCGCCGCGGGCGTCGAGCCGCTCGCCTACGCGAACCTCGCGATCCGCGGCCGGCTGCTGCGCCCGATCATCCTCGAGCAGCTGCCGGCCGCGCTCGAGCTCGAACCCGACCTCGTGAGCCTCATCGGCGGGGGCAACGACGTGCTGCGGCCGTCGGTCGACGTCGACCGCCTGGCGCGCGACCTCGAGGCCGCCGTGGTGCGACTGCGCCGCGCGGGCATCGACGTGCTGCTCGGCACCGGCATGGACTCGGCCGACAGCCCGCTCATCCGGGCCACCCGCGGGCGCGTCGGCGTCTACAACACGCACATCTGGTCGATCGCCCGCCGCCACGGTGCGCACGTCCTGGACCTGTGGGGCATGCGCTCGCTGCGGGACTGGCGCATGTGGGCACCGGACCGCATCCACCTCACCACCGACGGGCACGCGCGCGTCGCGCAGGCGGCCCTGGTCGCGCTGGGCCTCACGCCCGACGACGCCGCGTGGGACGACCCGCTCGCTCCCCTGCCCCCGGTCCCCCGGATCCGACAGCTGCGCGACGACGCCCGGTGGGTGCGCGACGACGTGTACCCCTGGGCGACCCGCCGCCTGCGCGGTCAGTCGTCCGGCGCGGCGCGCGTCGCCAAGCGGCCGGAGATCGCACCGGTCGAGTGAGCCCGAAGGCGGGCCCGCGCGGGGCTCCAGCGACGGTTGCGCGAGGGT
>DASVMA010000296.1:0-8792 GCA_036384595.1 Cellulomonas sp.
CGCCGCCGTCGGCGATGACGTGCACGTACCGGCCGCCGGACTCGTCGAGGTAGTCCCTGCGGGCGGCCGCGACGTCCGCGACCGCGGTCGCCATCGGCGCGTGGATGCCGAGCGAGGTGCGCGTGGTGTGCGCCGCGCCACCACCGAAGCCGACGAGCACGCCGGCCGCACCGGTCCGCATGAGGTGCAGCGCCGCCGTGTACGTGGACGCGCCGCCGACGACGACGGGCACGTCGAGCTCGTAGATGAACCGCTTGAGGTTGAGCGGCTCCGCGCGGCCCGACACGTGCTCGGCCGAGACCGTCGTGCCGCGGATGACGAACAGGTCGACGCCGGCGTCCACGACGACCTGCGAGAGCTCCTGGGTGCGCTGGGGCGAGAGTGCGCCGGCGACGGTGACGCCCGCGGCACGGATCTCCCGCAGGCGCAGCGTGATGAGCTCGGGGTTGATCGGCGCCGCGTAGATCTCCTGCATGCGGGCCGTCGCGGAGTCGACGTCGAGCTCGGCGATCTCGGCGAGCAAGGGCTCGGGCGACTCGTAGCGTGTCCACAGCCCCTCGAGGTCGAGGACGCCGACGCCCCCCGCGTGGCCGAGCGCGATCGCGGTGGCGGGGCTCATGACCGAGTCCATCGGGGCGGCCATCACGGGGACGTCGAAGTGGTAGGCGTCGATCTGCCAGCCGACCGAGACCTCCTCCGGGTCACGCGTGCGCCGCGAGGGCACCACGGCGATGTCGTCGAAGGAGTACGCGCGGCGACCGCGCTTTCCGCGCCCGATCTCGATCTCGTTGCTCACGGGTCCAGGCTACCGGCGCCCGAGACCACGGACCGCGCCGCCCGCGTGCGGTGCCGGACGGCGCGGCTCAACGGGGGTGTCGGCACCCGGTGGCATCCTGGGCTCCGTCGGGCCGCGAGGCACCGCACGCGGAGGAGACGACGGGACGCGCATGAGCTGGATCGAGGGGCCGCTGCTCGGCTTCGACACCGAGACCACGGGCGTCGACGTCGAGGTCGACAGGATCGTCACCGCCGCCCTCGTCCGCCGGGACGCGTCGGGCACGCACATCCGCACGTGGCTCATCGACCCGGGTGTCGAGATCCCGGCGGCCGCGAGCGCGATCCACGGCATCACGACCGCCCATGCGCGCACGCACGGCGCGCCCCCCGCGGTGGCGCTCGAGGAGATCGCGACCCAGGTCGCGGCCGCGTTCGCCGACGGCATCCCGGTCGTGGCCTTCAACGCGTGCTACGACCTGTCCATCCTCGACGCCGAGCTGACCCGGCACGGCCTCGCCACGGTCCCGGACCGCCTCGGCCGGCCCGCCGCACCCGTCCTCGACCCGCTCGTCCTCGACCGGCACGCGGACCGCTACCGCCGGGGCAAGCGCAAGCTCGTCGACCTGTGCGGCGTGTACGAGGTCGGGACGGGGTCGCTCCACTCGGCCGACGTCGACGTCGTCGCGACCCTCGACGTGCTCGCACGGCTCGTCGAGCGGTTCCCGGACCTCGCCGAGCTGGACCTCGACGCGCTGCACGCCCGTCAGGTCGTCGCCCACCGCGCGTGGGCCGAGGAGTTCAACGCGTGGCGCACCGGTCAGGGGATGGCCGGACCCGGTGCCGAGGCCGACTGGCCGACGCGCATGCCGGTCGCCGCCGTCCCGTTCTGACGCAGCGCGCGGGGCAGGGCGCGACCCCTCGGGGTGCCTAGCGGGACGAGTAGTTGGGCGAGTCGGAGATCATCTGCACGTCGTGCGGGTGGGACTCCTTGAGCCCCGCAGGCGTGATCCGCACGAACTTGCCGCGCTCCTGCAGCGCCGGGACGGTCCGCGCCCCGACGTAGAACATCGACTGGTGCAGTCCGCCGACGAGCTGGTGCGCGACGGCCGCGAGGGGACCGCGGTACGCGACCTGGCCCTCGATGCCCTCGGTGATGATCTCGTCGTCGGACAGGTCCCCCTGGAAGTAGCGGTCCTTGGAGTACGAGCGGCGGTCGCCGCGCGACTGCATGGCTCCGAGCGACGCCATGCCGCGGTAGCGCTTGTACTGCTTGCCGTTGACGAACACGAGGTCACCGGGCGACTCCTCGCACCCGGCGAGCAGCCCGCCGAGCATCACGGAGTCCGCTCCCGCGACGAGGGCCTTGGCGATGTCCCCCGAGTACTGCAGGCCACCGTCGCCGATGACCGGCACACCGGCCGGCTTGCACGCGAGCGACGCCGCGTAGATCGCGGAGATCTGCGGCACCCCGACCCCTGCGACGACGCGCGTCGTGCAGATCGAGCCGGGGCCGACGCCGACCTTGACCGCGTCCACGCCCGCGTCGACGAGGGCCTGCGCGCCGTCGGTCGTCGCGATGTTGCCGCCGATGATCTGCACGCCGCGGGTCGCCGGGTCGGACTTCAGGCGGCGGACCATGTCGAGCATGAGCCGCGCGTGCCCGTTCGCGGTGTCGACGACCAGCACGTCCACCCCGGCGTCGACGAGCGCCAGGGCGCGGTCCCACGCGTCACCGAAGAACCCCACGGCGGCACCGACGACCAGCCGACCCTCGCCGTCCTTCGTGGCGAGCGGGTACTGCTCGGACTTCACGAAGTCCTTGACGGTGATGAGCCCACGGAGCATGCCGTCCGGGTCGACGAGCGGAAGCTTCTCGACCTTGTGCTTGGCCAGCAGCGCCGCGGCGTCCTCGCGGGCGATCCCCACGGGGGCCGTGACGAGCGGCATGGGCGTCATGACCTCGCGGACGCGGAGGACCGGGTAGTCGCTCGCCGCGACGAACCGCAGGTCGCGGTTCGTGATGATGCCGAGGAGGCGGCCGCTCTCCTCGACGACCGGGAGCCCCGACACCCGGTACTTGCCGCACAGCTCGTCGAGCTCGGCGAGGGTCGCCTCGGGACCGACGGTGACGGGGTCGGTGATCATGCCCGACTCGGACCGCTTGACGAGGTCGACCTGGTGGGCCTGGTCGTCGATCGACAGGTTGCGGTGCAGGATGCCGACCCCGCCCTGGCGGGCCATGGCGATCGCCATGCGTGACTCGGTGACCGTGTCCATCGCTGCGGAGACCAGCGGGATGGCGACGGAGATCTCGCGCGTCAGGCGCGTCGTCGTGTCGACCTCGCTCGGGATGACATCCGTCTCGCCCGGGAGCAGCAGCACGTCGTCGTAGGTCAGGCCGACGTAGCCGAAGGGGTCCGAAGCCGGAGCGGGTGAGTCAGGGTGTCCGAAGGCCATGCGCCGATGATACGTCGGCGCTCTGAGCGGTCAGCGGATCAGTCCGCGGCGCAGCGCGATCGCGACGGCCTGCGCGCGGTCGGCCGCGCCGAGCTTGCGGAAGAGCCGACGCGCATGGGTCTTGACGGTGTCCTCGGACAGGAACAGGTCCGCACCGATCTGGGAGTTCGAGCGCCCGTTGCTCATCCCGACGAGCACCTCGACCTCACGCTTCGTGAGCGCGAGCTCCTCGCGGTTCGGCTGCTGCGCCGGCACCTCGACGAGCGGTCGGCCCACGACCGGTCCGGGGTCGATGTGCGACGCGAGGCGCTCGGGGTCGGCAACGACGGGGCTCGCGAGGACGTGCGCTGCGACGGCGGCGAGCTCGGCGCGGCCGACGTCGGGCGCCAGGTAGCCGCGCGCACCGAGCGCGACGGCTCGGTCGAGGGCGATCTCGTCCCCCGGCACGGCCAGCATGACGATCGACGCGCTGCTCGTGATCCCCCGGAGCCGGCGGATCGCCTCGACGGGCCCCTGGCCCGGCAGGTGCGCGTCGAGCAGGACGATCGTCGGCGGGTTGCGGCGGGCGAGCGACATGAGCTCGTCGAGCGACGCGGCCGCACGGACCGGCGCGAGCGAGGGCACACCGACAGCCGTCAGGACCAAGCGCTCGCGCACCACGGTCGAGCCGTGACAGATCACGACTCCGGCCATCGAACCCTCCTCTTGGCTTCGGGTGTCCGTAGCCGTCATCTGTCTATCGACGCACGACGCCGCAACGTTAGTCCGCCGAACGGGTGATAGGCAGGGGATCTCCCCGCGCGGTACGAGGCCGCGACGGTCGCGCAGAAGGTTCCGGCACCGGTCAGGTGCTGACCGCGAGGACCTCGTGCAGCAGGCCCGTGAACGAGCGCGCTCGGTGCACCGACCGGCCGAGCGGCAGGTCGGCCGCGGCGCCGTCGGGCGCGACGACGAACTGCGGTACGTCCGGCTGGGCCTGGGCGAGCGCGCCGATCACCGCGAGGTCGGCATCGGGACGCTCGGTCACGAGGACGATCGCCGCGGGCCTCGTCATCGCGGCGATCTCCACGGTGCGGTGCGGCTCGACCGGCCCGGCCACGACCCGGGCGTCGACGCCACGGACCGCGAGCGCTGCCGCGAGCACATGGAGCGAGAGGGGCCGCGGCTCGTCGGGGGCGGCAAGGAGCAGCACGACCCGTCGGCCGGCCACGTGCGTGCGGGCCAGGGGCGTGCTGCGGCTCCGCAGCGCCGCGAGGACGGCTGCCACGACGATCGTGTCAGCCTCCTCGCCGGACCGGGCCAGGACCGTGCGCGCTGCGAGCCCGGCCCGCACGGGCTCGACCAGCTCGAGCCACCACGTCTCGACGAGCTCGTCCGCCCGGGGGGTCAGCAAGGCTCGGCACGTCGCCTCGTCACCGCGCAGCGCAGCGTCGATCACGAGCGTCGGGGTGACCTGCTGCGTGCGCCCGCGCGTCGCCCTCTCGGGTGCGCGCCCCACTTCCCCGTCGGCACCGGGAGCACCGGCGGGGCGCGAGCCGCCCTGAGACTGCTCGTGGCCGTACCCGCCGTCCTGCGGGTCGCTCTCGCGTGCCAGCCGGGCCGCCTCGGACGGAGCGACCCCGTCGATGGTCAGACCACGCATCACGAGCAGACGGTCGACGTCGTCAGCGGTGTACCGGCGGTGCGAGCCCGCAGCGTGCGCGGACGGGCCGAGCCCGTAGCGACGGTCCCAGGTCCGCAGCGTCGCGGGCGCGACGCCGAGCCGGCGCGCGACAGCCGCGACGGTCAGCGCGGGGACCTGTCGTGGGGTGCGGTTCTGGACCAGCAGCGGCGCGAGCTCGATCACGGTCGCCGCCGAGTCGTCCGGGTCGGGCACCGGGACGAGCTTCGAGGCGGCCGACGGCGCTGCCGCGTCGTCGCCGTCGCGGGGAGCCATGGCTCGATTCTGCACAACTTGTGGCGCGATCGCCAACGGCCGTCCGCCTGATGGTTGATTCGATCCGATTGAAGCGGTTGTGACCGGAGACTTGAACAACTTCTGACGCGCTTGTAGGGTCATCATCACAGGCACGCACCACCGCCGTTCCGAACGTCGCCGATCCCCTCGCGGGCCCGGCACCAAGTCAAGGAGGACCGATGGCTGAGATCTCGCGACTGCCCGGACCGGTGATGGACCTGTGGGAGTGGCAGTTCGAGGGCGCGTGCCGCGAGGCCGACCCGACGCTGTTCTTCCACCCCGAGGGCGAACGAGGATCCGCACGCCGACGCCGCGCCGAGGCCGCCAAGGCCATCTGCGCGACCTGCCCCGTGCTCAAGCAGTGCCGCGACCAGTCGCTCGCGGTCCGCGAGCCCTACGGCGTCTGGGGTGGGCTCTCCGAGGACGAGCGCGCCGCGATCCTCACCAAGCCCGTGCGTCGGGCGGTCTGAGTCACGCGGCTCCTCAGAGCACCGCGCGACCATACGAGCTCGCAGCACGACGAAGCCCCTCCCGGCCAGGCCGGGAGGGGCTTCGTCGTGCGGACGGACTACTTGACGACGATCGCCAGGATGTCGCGCGCGGAGAGGATGAGGTACTCCTCGCCGTCGTACTTGACCTCGGTGCCGCCGTACTTGCTGTAGATGACCTTGTCACCGACGGCAACGTCCAGCGGGACGCGGTTGCCGTTGTCGTCGACGCGGCCGGGTCCGACAGCCAGGACCTCGCCCTCCTGGGGCTTCTCCTTGGCGCTGTCCGGGATGACCAGCCCGGAAGCGGTCGTCTTCTCCGCCTCGAGGGCCTTGACGACGATCCGGTCCTCGAGCGGCTTGATGGAGACCGACACAGCGGACCTCCCCTTCACGTGTGAGTGCTTCAGTGATGTCGGGTGCCGTTCCGTGCAGGCCGACCGCCGTCGCGGGGGTCGGTGGGCCTCTCGGTTCGGTTGGCGCTCTCCAGGGGAGAGAGCCATCGACCACTCTATGAACCGGTTAGCACTCGGTCAAGGCGAGTGCCAGCGTGAGGACCGCCGAACGGCCCCTGACCCGTCCATCGAGGCGCCCCGCAGCCCGCAGCGTGGAAGGATCGCCCGCATGGACGCCACCGGCCTCGCCAAGCTCATGAGCCCGACGGGCTGGGCGCTGCTGAACGCGTTGCCGCCCTACGACGAGCGGGCGACCCTCGCGCTGTCGGAGCGTCTGCACCGCGACGGCATCGACCCGGAGCTCGTCGCCGCCGCTCTGACCCAGTCGCGGCTTCGCGCCAAGGCCCACGCCAAGTTCGGCGACTTCGCCGACGGCATGCTCTTCACGCCAGCCGGTCTCGAGCAGTCCACCAGGCTCCTCGTCGCGGCGCACCACGCCCGGCGCTACACCGACGCGGGCGTGACGAAGCTCGCCGACCTGACGTGCGGCATCGGCGCCGACGCGATGGCCTTCGCGAGCATGGGCCTCGCGGTGCTCGCGGTCGACACGGACGAGGTCACCGCAGCCGTCGCGACCGTCAACCTGCGCCACTTCCCTGAGGTCGAGGTCCGGCACGGCGACGGGCTCACGATCGACCTCGCAGCCGACGGCGTGGACGGTGTCTACGCGGACCCGGCGAGGCGTACGACCGGCGGCTCGCGCGTGTTCGACCCCGCCGCGTACTCGCCGCCCCTCGACTCTCTCCTCGCTCTGCGCGCGAGCGTCCCCGCCCTCGGGCTCAAGCTCGGTCCTGGCCTGCCCCACTCGGCACTCCCTGCCGACGCCGAGGCGCAGTGGGTGTCGGTCGAAGGCGACGTCGTGGAGGTCGGCCTGTGGTTCGGTCCGCTCGCCCCCGACGGCCCCGGGCGCAGCGCCCTCGTGCTGCGCGCGGGCGGGACCCACGTCGTCCGGGTCGGCCCCGACGGGCCCTCCGTGCCCGACGTCGGCCCGGTCGGCGCCTACCTGTACGAGCCCGACGGCGCGGTGATCCGGTCCGGGCTCGTGGGCGAGGTCGCCGCGCAGGTGCAGGGCCGGCTCGTCGACCGGACGATCGCCTACGTGACGTCCGACGTCCTGCACCCGACGCACCTCGCGACCGCGTACCGGGTCCTGGACACCCTGCCGTTCGGGCTCAAGCGCCTGCGGACCTACCTGCGCGGGCGCGACGTCGGGCGCCTGACGATCAAGAAGCGCGGCACCGCTGTCCTGCCCGAGCAGCTGCGGTCCCAGCTCGACCTGCACGGCAGCACCGAGGCGACCATCGTCCTCACCCGGGTCGCCGGCTCGCAGCAGGTCCTCCTCGTGGAGCCCGTCTCATGAAGACCCTCGCGTTGCCGTTCGCGACGTCGGAGCGGTCCTCCGTCGGGCTCGAGTGGGAGCTCGCGCTCGTCGACTCCGACTCGGGCGACCTGCGCCAGGTCGCGCAGACGGTGCTCGACGCGGTCCGGCCGCCGGGTGGCGGCGAGCACCCGGCGATCCGCCAGGAGCTCCTGCTCAACACCGTCGAGGTCGTCTCGGGCGTGTGCCGGACGGTCGGGGAGGCCGGCGCCGACCTGCAGCGCGCGATCGAGGAGGTCCGCGTCGTGACCGACCCGCTCCGCGTCGAGCTCATGTGCGCCGGCACGCACCCGTTCGCCCGCTGGACGCAGCAGAAGGTCACCGACAAGCAGCGGTACGCGACCCTCATCGACCGCACGCAGTGGTGGGGCCGGCAGATGCTCATCTACGGCGTCCACGTCCACGTCGGCATCGAGGACCGCTCCAAGGTGCTGCCCATCTCGAACGCCCTGCTGACGTGCTTCGCGCACCTGCAGTCGCTGTCGGCGTCGAGCCCGTTCTGGGGCGGCCAGGACACCGGGTACGCGTCCAACCGGGCGCTCATGTTCCAGCAGCTGCCGACGGCCGGGCTGCCGTTCCAGTTCGACCGGTGGGAGCAGCTCGAGGGCTACGTCGCCGACATGATGCACACCGGCGTCATCGACCAGTTCGACGAGGTCCGGTGGGACGTGCGCCCCTCGCCACGGTTCGGCACCATCGAGACGCGCATCTGCGACGGCTCGTCGAACCTCCTCGAAGTTACCGCGCTCGGCGCGCTCACGCACTGCCTGGTCGAGCACTTCTCGACGATGCTCGACCGCGGCGAGACCCTGCCGAGGATGCAGCCGTGGTACGTCCAGGAGAACAAGTGGCGCTCGGCGCGCTACGGCATGGACGCGATCATCATCACGAACTCGGCGGGCGACGAGGAGCACGTGACGGACGCCGTCGAGCGCCTGCTCGTCGAGCTCGCACCCGTCGCGGAGCGGCTCGGCTGCTCGACCGAGCTCGACAACGTGCGCGTGATCCTGCGTCGGGGTGCGTCGTACCAGCGGCAGCGGGCGGTGGCCCGGCGCAACGCGGGCGCCCTCGACGCTGTCGTCGCGGCGCTCGTCGCCGAGATGCGGGCGGGCCGGCCGCTGTAACCCGCCGCCGGTGCCGATGCCGGCCGACCCTGCGGTCGCTACACCCGCACGGTCTCGAGCGGCATCGAGGAGTCCACAGGCAGGTCGAGCGAGGACGGCGCGAGCCCGCGGCGCACGACGGCGGCCCCGAGCGCGGCGATCATCGCGCCGTTGTCG
>DASVMA010000297.1:0-2360 GCA_036384595.1 Cellulomonas sp.
TGCTGCCGGTCGTCGCCCGCCCCCAGGCCGCCGAGTGGGAGACCACGAACGTGCACCAGGTCGCCTCGGTGCTCACCGCGACCGCGCTCGAGCGCACGGAGAGCCGCGGCGGCCACTTCCGCAGCGACTACCCGGTCCCCGACCCAGCCTGGCTGCAGCGGCTCGAGGCGCAGCTGGACGCGGACGGACGGCTCGTGACGCACCGGGTCACGGTGGGCGAGTGAGCGGCGAAGCGGGGGGCGTCCCGCTGGACCCGGCCTGGATCGCCCGGATCGTGGCGACGGCGCTCGACGAGGACCTCGGTCCGGAGCCGGGTCGTGACGTGACGACCCAGGCGACGATCCCCGCGGAGGAACGCGGAGTCGCCCACCTCGTCGCGCGCGCGGACGGTGTCGTCGCGGGACTCGTCGTCGTCCCGGAGGTGCTCGCTCAGGTCGGACGCCGGCTCGGCCTGCCGCGCGCGTCGTGCGAGCAGCATGTCGCCGACGGCTCGCGCGTCGTCCGCGGGGACGTCCTCGCGGTCCTCGCGGGTCCGGTCCAGGTGCTGCTCGTCGCGGAGCGGACGCTGCTCAACCTCACGTCGCGCGCGTCGGGCGTCGCGTCGCACACACGCCGCTGGGCCGACGCGCTCGAGGGCACGGGCGCGCGCGTGCTCGACACCCGCAAGACGACCCCCGGCCTGCGTGCGCTCGAGAAGTACGCGGTGCGCTGCGGCGGCGGGACGAACAAGCGCATGGGCCTGTACGACGTCGCGATGATCAAGGACAACCACGTCGTGGCGACCGGTTCGGTCGCGGCCGCCGTCGCCGCGGTGCGGGCGCGGTTCCCAGACGTCGCGATCCAGGTCGAGGCCGACACGCTCGACCAGGCGCTCGAGGCGCTCGACTCGGGCGCACGGTTCCTGCTGCTCGACAACATGCCCACGCCGCTGCTGCGCGACGTGGTCGCGGCGGTCCGCGCGCGCGAGCCGCAGACGGGTCGCGTCGAGCTCGAGGCCACCGGGAACCTCACGCTCGACCGGGCACGAGAGGTGGCGGGCACAGGCGTCGACTACCTGTCGGTCGGCGCGCTGACGCACTCGTCGCCGATCCTCGACCTCGCGCTCGACCTGACCCCCGCGCCTGCCGCCTGACGCGCGGCTGCCCCACCCGGCGTCCGACGCGGCCTCTCACGCGGCCTCTGACGCGGCCTCTGACGCGCGCGCGGCGGACCGGTGCCCTGGCGCTCGGTACCATGGCGCGGTGAGTCACAGCGGGCCCAGCGGGGTCGAGGAGTCGGTCGAGGATCTTCCCGAGCAGATGCGGGTCCGCCACGAGAAGCGCGCGCGGCTGCTCGAGGAGGGCGTCGCGCCGTACCCGGTGTCGGTGCCGCGCACACACACGATCGCCGAGGTGCGGGCCGCGTACCCGGATCTCGAGCAGGGGACGGAGACGGCCGACGTCGTCGGCGTCGCGGGTCGCGTGGTGTTCCTCCGCAACACCGGCAAGCTGTGCTTCGTCACGCTGCAGGACGGCGAGGGCAACCGGCTGCAGGCGATGCTCAGCCTCGCGGACATCGGCGAGGAGCGGCTCGCCGCCTTCAAGTCCGACATCGACCTCGGTGACCACCTCTTCGTGCACGGCCACATCGGTTCGTCGCGTCGCGGCGAGCTCTCGGTGTTCGCCGACGCCTGGCTGCTCGCCGCGAAGGCCTTGCGCCCGCTGCCGGTGCTGCACAAGGAGCTCTCCGAGGAGGGGCGCGTCCGGCAGCGGTACGTCGACCTGATCGCCCGCCCGGCTGCCCGGGAGACGGCTCGCCAGCGGGCGGGCGTCGTGCGCTCGCTGCGAGAGAACTTCCACCGGCGCGGCTACCTCGAGATCGAGACGCCCATGCTGCAGACGCAGGCGGGTGGCGCCACGGCGCGCCCGTTCGTGACGCACATGAACGCGTTCGACATGGACCTCTTCCTGCGCATCGCGCCGGAGCTGTACCTCAAGCGCGCCGTCGTCGGCGGCATCGAGCGGGTCTTCGAGATCAACCGCAACTTCCGCAACGAGGGGGCGGACTCCACGCACTCGCCTGAGTTCGCGATGCTCGAGGCGTACGAGGCCTACGGCGACTACGACACGATGGCGGCCCTGACGCGCGACCTCGTCCAGACCGCGGCGATGGACGTCCTCGGGACGACGACGATCACGCTGCCCGACGGCGAGGAGTACGAGCTCGGCGGCGAGTGGGCGCAGATGACGATGTACGGGTCGCTGTCGGAGGCGCTCGGCGAGGAGATCACGCACGACACCTCGGACGCGTACCTCAAGGCGCTGGTCGACCGCTTCGACCTCCAGATCGACCCGGCCCGCATGAATCACGGCAAGCTGGTC
>DASVMA010000298.1:0-4642 GCA_036384595.1 Cellulomonas sp.
GCCCTCGAGGTGACGTTCACCGCCGACGACGACCTGCAGCGGGACGACGACGACGCCCCACCGCTCGGCCTCGCCGGCGGGCAAGGACGCGGTCGAGTCGGTCACGACCGCGACGCGCGGTGAGCGCGCCCCCGGTCGCGACCGTGCGCGGTCGGTGCTCAGGCCGGCACCACGTTGACGAGCCGCGGTGCGCGCACGATGACCTTCGCGACCTCGCGTCCGGCGACCGCACGCTGGACCCCGGGGTCGGCGAGCGCGAGCTCCCGCAACGCATCGTCGGTGACGTCCAGGCTCACCTCGGCGCGCCCACGGACCTTGCCCTGCACCTGGAAGATGCACGTGACCGTGTCCTCGACGAGCTGCACCGGGTCGGCGACCGGGAACGGCTCGTGCGCGAGCGACACCGTGTGCCCGAGTCGCTCCCACAGCTCCTCCGCGAGGTGCGGCGCAACCGGTGCCGTCATGAGGATGAGCGGCTCGACGGCCTCGCGGGGCACCGTGTCGAGCGACGTGAGGTGGTTGTTGAGCACGATGAGCTTGGCGATCGCGGTGTTGATGCGCATCGCGTCGTAGTCGGCCGTGACGTCGGCGATCGTGCGGTGCAGCACCCGGAGCGTCGCAGCGTCCGGCGCGTCGTCCACCACCCGCAGCGCACCGGTCGTCTCGTCGATCGTGTTGCGCCACAGCCGCTGGAGGAATCGCTGAGCCCCGACGACGGCGCGTGTCTCCCACGGGCGAGACAGGTCCAGGGGGCCCATCGCCATCTCGTACACGCGCAGCGTGTCGGCGCCGTACTCCGCGTACATGTCGTCGGGCGTCACCATGTTCTTCAGCGACTTGCCCATCTTCCCGTACTCGCGGAAGGCCTCCTCGCCCTGCCAGGTGAAGCCGCTGGCGACCGACGGGTCCTCGACGACCTCGCTCGCCTCGACGTGCACGCCGCGCGCGTCGGTGTAGGCGTAGGCCTGGATGTAGCCCTGGTTGAACAGCTTGCGGAACGGCTCGACGCTCGTGACGTGGCCCAGGTCATACAGGACCTTGTGCCAGAACCGTGCGTACAGCAGGTGGAGCACGGCGTGCTCGACGCCGCCGACGTACAGGTCGACGCCGCCGGACCGGTGCGTGTCGGCCGGGTTGTGGCCCGGGCCCATCCAGTACCGCTCGAGCTCGGGGTCGACGAGCGACCCGGCGTGCTCGGGGTCCAGGTAGTGCAGGTAGTACCAGCACGACCCGGCCCAGTTGGGCATCGTGTTGGTGTCGCGCCGGTACGTGCGGAGTCCGTCGCCGAGGTCGAGCGTGACGTTGACCCAGTCCTCGTTGCGGCCCAGCGGGGCCTCCGGGGACGACTGCGAGTCGAGCGGGTCGAACGTGCGCGGGGAGTAGTCCGGCACCTCGGGCAGGTCGACGGGGAGGGCCGAGTCCGGCAGCGCGATCGGCAGGTCGTGCTCGTCATAGACGATCGGGAAGGGCTCGCCCCAGTAGCGCTGGCGGCTGAACAGCCAGTCCCGCAGCCGGTACGTCACGGTGCTGGTGCCCAGCCCCTTGCCCTCGAGCCACGCGACGATCACGCGCTTGGCGGAGCCGACATCGAGGCCGTCGAGGCTCACCTCGTCGTTGCTCGAGTTGATGATCGCGCCGTCACCGGTCCAGGCCCCGCCCTCGAACGACTCGGGCGGCGCGACGGTCCGCACGACGGGCAGTCCGAACGCCTCGGCGAACGCGTGGTCGCGGGTGTCCCCGCCAGGGACCGCCATGATCGCGCCCGTGCCGTAGCCCATGAGGACGTAGTCGGCCGTGAAGACCGGGACCGATGTGCCGTTGACCGGGTTGGTCGCGTAGACGCCGGTGAACACACCCGTCTTGCGCCCCGCGTCCGACTGGCGCTCGACGGCGGTCTTGGCCGCTGCCTCGCGGCGGTACGTGGCCACGGCCTCGGTCGGGTCCGGGTGGCCGCCGGTCCACGCCTCCGTGGTGCCCGCCGGCCAGGCCGTCGGAACCTCGTCGAGCAGCGGGTGCTCCGGCGAGACCACCATGAACGTGGCACCGAACAGCGTGTCGGGGCGCGTGGTGAAGACCTCGACCCAGCGGCCGGCCTCGGGGACGTCCGACGACGACGATGCGCCCGCACGGTCGTCGACCACCGCGAACCGCACGATCGCGCCCTCGGAGCGCCCGATCCAGTTGCGCTGCATCGCGACGACCTTCTCGGGCCAGTCGATGAGGTCGAGGTCGTCGGCGAGCCGGTCGGCGTAGGCCGTGATCCGCATCTTCCACTGGCGCAACGTGCGCTGGAAGACCGGGAAGTTGCCGCGCTCGGAGCGACCGTCCGACGTGACCTCCTCGTTCGCGAGGACCGTGCCGAGTCCCGGGCACCAGTTCACGGGCGTCTCGGACATGTACGCCAGGCGCTCGGAGTCCACCACGCGACGGCGAGCGGTGTCGTCGAGCTCGGCCCACCGGAGGCCGTCGAGCACGCCAGGGAGACCGGTCGGGACCTCGCGCGCGCCGGCCGCATAGGCCTCGACCAGCTCGCTGATGGGCCGCGCACGGCCCTTCCCGCCGTCGGGGCGCACCGCGTCGGCGTCGTACCAGGACTCGAAGATCTGCAGGAAGATCCACTGCGTCCAGCGCACGTACCCGGGGTCGATCGTCGCGAACGTCCGCCGCGGGTCGTGGCCCGTGCCGAGCCGGCGCAGCTGCCGGGCCATGATCTCGATGTTGGCCTCGGTCGTGACGCGCGGGTGCTGACCCGTCTGGACCGCGTACTGCTCGGCGGGCAGGCCGAACGCGTCGTAGCCGAGCGCGTGCAGGACGTTGTCACCCTGCATCCGGCGGAACCGCGCGACCACGTCGGTGGCGATGTACCCGAGCGGGTGCCCGATGTGCAGACCCGCGCCCGAGGGGTACGGGAACATGTCCATCACGAAGAACGGGGTCGACCCCGGCGCGGCGTGCTGTCCCTCGGCGTCCGTGAGGCGGCCGCTCGGGTTCGGTGCCGAGAACGTCCCGCGCCGCTCCCACTCGTCCTGCCAGCGCCGCTCGAGGGAGTCCGCGAGCGCGGCGGTGTAGCGGAAGGGGACGTCGTTCGGTCCGGCGTCGGGGACGGGGTGTGCGGCAGCCTGCGAGGTCACCTGGCGAGTTTACCGGCGCGCGACGGGGCCCAGGCCAGCAGCTCCGCCGCGCGACACCGGTCCTGCGACTCAGCGGGCCGCGCGGAACTCCGCGACGAGCGGGCACTGGAAGGGGTCACGGGCCGCGAGGCCGACCTCGTTGAGGTACTCCACGACGATCCGGTAGGAGTGCAGCAGGGTCGTCTCGGTGTAGGAGATGCCCCGGTCGGCGCAGAACTGCCGGACCATCGGCTGCACCTTCTTGAGCGACGGGCTCGCCATGCTCGGGAACAGGTGGTGCTCGATCTGGTAGTTGAGCCCGCCCATGAAGAGGTCCACGAACCGGCCGCCGCGGATGTTGCGGCTCAGCAGGACCTGACGGTGCAGGAAGCTGATCTTCATCGACGCCGGCACGATCGGCATGCCCTTGTGGTTCGGGGCGAAGCTCGCACCCATGTAGAGACCGAACAGGCCGAACTGAACGCCCAGGAAGGCGAACGCCATCCCCAGCGGGAGGAAGTAGAAGACGATCGCGAGGTACCCGCCGAGCCGCAGCGTGACGAAGGCCATCTCGACCGGCCGGCGCTTGACGGGGCCGCGACCGAAGATGGTCATGACGCCGGAGATGTGGAGGTTGAGGCCTTCGAGGAGCAGCAGGGGGAAGAAGAACCACCCCTGGCGCTGCGTGAACCAGCCGGCGATGCCTGTGCGCTCGCGCTTGAGGTTCTCGGTCGTGAACACGATCGCCCCGGCGTCGATGTCGCCGTCGGCACCGAGCGTGTTCGGCTTGGCGTGGTGACGACTGTGCTTGTGGTTCCACCAGCCGTAGCTCATCCCGGCCAGCAGGTTGGCGACGACGAGGCTCGCCCAGTCGTTCCAGCGGCCCGAGACGAAGATCTGCCGGTGCGCGGCGTCGTGCCCCAGGAACATGACCTGCCCGAGGACCAGCGCCAGGACCGCCGCGACGACCAGCTGCCACCACGAGGGTCCGATGGCGACGAAGGCGAACGCCGTGCCGGCGAGCAGGAGCAGGATGACCGCGAAGCGCGTCCAGTAGTACGCGTAGCGGCGGCGCAGGAGACCGGCGCTCTGGACCATCTTGGTCAGCTCGGTGAACTCGCTGACCTGCCGCTCGCGCGGGGCGCCAGGTGCTGCGCGTCCGCTGTCGGGCTGCTCGATGCTGTCGATCGTGGTGCTGCTCATGGGGCCTGCCTCGGGGTCGTCGTCGGGGTCGTCATCGGGGTGACGCGATGCCGCGGGGCAACACATCCGAACGGGTCTGTTTCGAGGGTAACGGCACGCCCTGTCGATCGGCAGGACGTGAGACACGATTCTCGCGCTCCCACCGGCGCGTCCCGCCGCGGCGCGCCGGGAACCGTACAGCGGGGTCGCTGCGCGGTGTACGCGAGAGCGCCTGCGTACGGCACCCCGACGCCCTGATGTCCCCGGGACACCCGTGCCCCCCAGCCCTAGACTCGCAGCCATGTCGGACGCGCAGAGTGGCTCTGTCCCATCGGTCCCCGGCACTGCGG
>DASVMA010000299.1:0-1642 GCA_036384595.1 Cellulomonas sp.
GTAGTCGGTCTCCTCCGAGTACAGGAAGAACGACTCGTCCCATCGCCCCACCCGGTCGACGCATTCGGCAGTCACCAGGCTGGCCGCGCCCGTCGCCCAGTCGACGGTGTGGTCGAGCGCGTAGTCGTCGACGTTCGTGACGATCTCCCCGAGCGGGCCGTAACGCCCGGCACGTCGGCCACCGAGCAGAGCCTCACCGAGCGTCCGGCCGACCCTCGGCTCACGACGGAGCGACCACTGAAGGCGCTGGCTCTCGTCGACGAGACGCGGCACCGCGATGCCGCAGTTCGGGAACTCGACCGCACGCCAGAGCTCGGCCACGCACGACGGCGCCAGTCGAACGTCGGCGTTCAGGAAGAGGTAGCCGTCGCAGTCTGGCGACGCGTCGATCCCGGCGTTGATCCCCGCCGCGTAGCCGGCGTTGCGGCCGGTCGACACGACACTCACCTCTATGCCGGCCGAGCGCGCAAGCTCAGCCGTCCCGTCGCTCGAGTCGTTGTCGACCACGACGACGTGCCACCGGCCGGCGCCATCCATCGCGTCGGGGATCCCCCTGAGGAAGTCCTGGATGTGCTCAGCACTGTTCCACGTCACCACGACAACCGTCGTGCTGCGTTCCACCACCATCCACGTACTCCGTCCATCGCGCCGAGGTACCCGAGGCGGTCATCCCTCACGCACGCCACGACGATAGGACCTTCGGACATGCCATGGTCGGATCAGTCATGACAAGCATCGTGATCCCTGCACACAACGAGGCAGCCGGCATCGCGCGCCTGCTCACGGCGGTGCTCGAGAAGGCGTCCGACGGCGAGTTCGAGGTCGTCGTCGTGTGCAACGGGTGCACAGACCGCACCGCCGAGGTGGCCCGGTCCTTTGGAGACGCCGTCATCGTCGCCGAGCTGGCCGAACCTTCCAAGGCGGCCGCACTCAAGCACGGCGATCGGCTCGCCAGCACG
Organism: Cellulomonas sp.; assembly: GCA_036384595.1. Classification (GTDB taxonomy): domain Bacteria; phylum Actinomycetota; class Actinomycetes; order Actinomycetales; family Cellulomonadaceae; genus Cellulomonas_A. The sequence goes on from DASVMA010000299.1 coordinate 960, forward strand.
TTCCCTCGCATCTACGTCGACGCCGACGTCGAGGTAGATGCCGCATCCCTCAGGGCGCTGGCCGCGACGCTCGACCGTCCGGGCATCGAAGCGACCGGCCCGGTGCGCATCCTCGACAGATCAGGGGTCTCCCGTCCCGCCAGGTGGTACTACGACGTCTGGGAGCACCTCCCGGGCGTGCGCGCGGGGCTGTTCGGACGTGGCGTCATCGCTGTCTCCGCCGAGGGGCACGAGCGGATCCGCGCTCTCCCCGAGGTCATGTCGGACGACCTGGCCATCTCCGAGGTATTCGACCCCGATGAGCGGACCATCACGTCGGGGGCACAGGTCCGCGTACGGCCCGCGGCGACCTGGCGTGCACTCGTGAGTCGCCGGGTCCGGGTCACGATCGGCACGAGGCAGCTCACCCACGCGGGCATGGTCCGCAGTGACGTCCAGACGAGTGGCCGCGACCTCGTACGCGTGGGGCTCGCGCACCCAGGCTTGGCGCTGCGCATCCCGTTCTTCGCCGCGACCGCGGTCTGCGTGCGTGCGTCGACACGACGTCGCGTGCGCCGCGGCCTCGGCGACGTCTGGGTGCGGGATGAGACGAGTCGCGGCGCGCCCGGCCCAGCGCCCGACGGTCACGGCGAACGGGGAGCCTCATGAGCCTGACGCAGCCGCCGGCACGTCTCACGATCGAC
>DASVMA010000300.1:0-6392 GCA_036384595.1 Cellulomonas sp.
TGCGTCGAGGTCGGCGCACAGGGCCGCCCGGACCGCTGCGAGGGTCGCGGTCGCGTCCGGCCCGCCGTTCCCGGACACGGCCCGCTGCCACAGGTCGAGGCGTGCGCGGGCGAGGTCGAGGTCCTTCTCGGTCCAGTCCCAGTCGCTCGCGTAGTGGTGCGCGAGGATCGCGAGCCGCACGGCCATCGGGTTCTCGCCCTGCGCCCGCAGCCGGGACACCAGCACGAGGTTGCCGCGCGACTTGCTCATCTTCTCGCCGTCGAGCCCGACCATCCCGGCGTGCACGTGGATGCGTGCACCCTGGCCCGCATCGAGCAGCCGGGCGTGCGACGTGCTCAGCTCGTGGTGCGGGAACCGGAGGTCGGCGCCGCCGCCCTGGACGTCGAACGGCAGACCGAGCGCGTCGCGCGCGATCACCGCGCACTCGATGTGCCACCCGGGCCGACCGCTCCCGAGCTCCCCACCGTCCCAGGCGGGCTCTCCTGGACGCTCGCGGCGCCACAGCAGCGGGTCGAGCGGGTCGCGCTTGCCGGCACGTGCCGGGTCACCGCCACGCTCGGCGAACAGCGCGAGCATCTCGGCACGGCTGAGACCAGCGACACGACCCAGGTCCGGGTCGGCGCTCAGGTCCGCGTAGACGTCCCCGCGCCCGTACCCGGCCGCGTCCGGCTCGTCGACCCGGTAGGCGGCGCCGGCCGCGAGCAGGTCGCGCACCGCCTGGGCGACGACAGGGATCGACTCGACGGCACCCGTGTACACGTCGGGAGGGATGACGCCGAGTGACGTCATGTCCTCTGCGAACAGCGCCGTCTGCTCGACCGCGAGGTCGCGCCAGTCGACCCCCGTCGCGAGGGCCCGCTCCAGGAGCGGGTCGTCGACATCGGTGACGTTCGAGGCGTACCGCACACGCTGGCCGGCGTCGCGCCACGAGCGCACGAGCAGGTCGAACGCGACGTAGGTCGCGGCATGACCGAGGTGGGTCGCGTCGTACGGCGTGATGCCGCACACGTACAGCGTCGCGGTGTCACCGGTCGAGGCGACGACGAGCTCGCCGGTCGAGGTGTCCAGGACCCTGACGGGGCCGCCACGTCCGGGGAGCTGGGGGATCTGCGGGGGCGGCCAGGTGAGCACAGCGGCAGCCTAACCGGCACGAGCCGTCTGCACCGCGAGCGTCCGGCGCACGAGGGGCCGAGCTCGCGGCGGGATGAGCCAGCGGCCGGCTCAGCCTGCGACGGGCGCTGCCCCGACCGCGTCGAGCGCACCCGTGAGCAGCAGCACGACGACGACGGCTGCCAGCGCGATCCGGTAGATCACGAACGGCATGAAGCTGCGGGTCGAGACGAGCCGCAGGAACGCGATGATGACGACGTAGCCGACCGCGAAGGCCACGACCGTGGCGATGAACGTCACCCCGAGGCCCGGTGTCCCCGCCTTGCCGAAGTCCCCGACGCTCTTGGCGAGCTCGTACAGCCCGGACGCGAGCACCGCCGGGACGGCGAGGAGGAACGAGTACCGGGCTGCCGCCTCGCGCGTGTAGCCGAGCAGCAGGCCCGCGGTGATCGTGCCGCCCGAGCGCGAGACGCCGGGGATGAGCGCGAGGGACTGGGCCAAGCCGAACGCCACGGCGTGTCGAGGCGTCAGCTCGTCGAGAGTGCGATGTTTCGCACCCACCCGGTCCGCCCACCCGAGGATCAGGCCGAAGACCACCAGCGTCAGCACGATCAGCCACAGGTTCCGGAACGAGCTCTCGATCGAGTCCTTGAACGCGAGCCCCAGCACGACGATGGGGATGCTGCCGAGCGCGATGAACCACGCCATGAGCGCGTCCCGGTCGAGCGGCTCCCCCGCCGGCGCACCCATCCGCGAGCGCAGGTCGCTGCCGTGGTCGCCGCGGACCGCACGCCACCAGGCGGTGCAGATCCGGGCGATGTCGCGCCGGAAGTACAGGACGACCGCGGTCTCCGTCCCGATCTGGGTGATCGCGGTGAACGCGGCACCCGGGTCGGACTGCCCGATGAGCTCGCCGACGATGCGCAGGTGCGCGCTCGAGGAGACCGGGAGGAACTCGGTCAGTCCCTGGACGAACCCGAGGACGATGGCTTCCGCTGCACCCATGCCTGCTGTCACGTGCCGAACGATAGCCGAGCGGGTTGCGCGCCAGAGTCAGGTGCTCAGCACACGCGCCGGTTAACCTTCGCGTCATGGAACTGCGTCAGCTCGGCCGTACCGGCCTGCGGGTCTCCCACCTCGGCCTCGGCACGCTGACCTGGAGCCGGGACACCGACGAGCACGAGGCCCGCGAGCAGCTGCGCGACTTCGTCGACGCCGGCGGGACGCTGCTCGACACGTCCGCGTCGTACGCCGACGGTGGTGCCGAGGAGCTCATCGGCTCGCTGCTCGGCGACGTCGTCGCCCGCGAGGACGTCGTGCTGTGCACCAAGGCCGGCGTGCGGAGCGCGGCGTCGGGCGGCGGGGCCGATGCCTCGCGGGGTGGGCTGCTGAGCACGCTGGACGCGTCGCTGCGCCGGCTGGGAACGGACCACGTCGACCTCTGGCTCGTCCAGGTCCCCGACCCGCACACACCGCTGCACGAGACCGTCTCGGCGCTGCGGCTCGCGGTGACGAGCGGGCGCGCGCGGTACGTGGGCCTCTCGAACCATCCGGGCTGGCAGGTCGCGCGCGCCGCGACCCTCCTCGCCGACGACGTCGGGCTCGCCGCGGTCGAGGCCGAGTACTCCCTCCTGGAACGCGGCATCGAGCGTGAGGTGCTGCCCGCGGCCGAGGACCTCGGCATCGGCGTGCTGGCCTGGTCACCGCTCGGACGCGGGGTGCTGACCGGCAAGTACCGCCGCACGATCCCCGCCGACTCGCGTGCCGCGTCCCCGCACCTCGCCGGGTTCGTCCAGCCCTACCTCGGCTCGCAGTCGCTCGCGGTGGTCGAGGCGGTCGCGACCGCAGCCGCAGGACTTGACTGCACGCCGCTCGACGTCGCGCTCGCGTGGCTCCGCCTGCGCACCCCCATCACGTCCTCGATCGTGGGGGCGCGCACGGCCGCGCAGCTGCGGGGGTCGCTCGCCGCCGACGACGTCGAGCTGCCCGCCGAGATCGTGCGCGCGCTCGACGAGATCAGCGCACCCGAGCTCGGCTACCCCGAACGGCGCTGACCCGACCTCGGCAGACCCGGACGCAGCCGAGCCTCAGCGGTCCTCGGCCGTGAGCTCGTCGACGAGCACGTCGTCGTCGTACTCGTCGTCCGCGTCGTCAGACTCCTCCGAGTCCTCGCCGTCGGACTCGTCGTCCTCGTCCTCGTCGTCGTCCTCCTCGGCGAGGTAGAACGGCGTGGCCTCGCTGTACACGGTCCCGAGGGCGTCGTCGTAGGCCTCGAAGGCGTCCGCGAGGACGTCGTAGGCGTCGTCGACACCCGGATCGTCTTCGCCCCGACGGGAGGCGACGGCGTTGAAGTGGGCCTCGAGGGCAGCAATCAGGCGGTCCAGGGCGGCGCGCGGGTCGACGGTCATGGCATGACGGTATCTCCGCACCGTGCACAATGGCACTGCAATCGGCCTGACGGCGCCCGCGCCGCCCGGTCTGTGGCGAGATCGGACGGTGACGAGTGACAGAGACAGCAGCAGTGCGGAGCCTCCGGGGCGACCTGGGGGCGCAGAGTGCGCAGTACGAGTTCCGGGTGCTGAGCATCCCGAGGTCCGCGAGCCAGGGCGACGCGAGCCGACGGCTCACCGAAGAGGCCGAGTACGGCCGCTGGGAGCTCGCCCGCGTCGTGCTCTACGTCGGGGGCGAGCGCAAGGTGACCCTGCGGCGCAGGATCATCCGCGTGCGCAGCACCCTCGACTACACGGTCGGCTGACCTCAGCAGGTCCGCAGGAGCCGGTCGAGGACGCGCACCCCGAAGCGGAGCGCGTCGACGGGGACACGTTCGTCGACGCCGTGGAACATCCCCGCGAAGTCGAGCTCGGCCGGCAGACGCAGCGGTGCGAAGCCATAGCCCGCGATGCCCAGACGTGAGAGCGACTTGTTGTCCGTCCCGGCGGAGAGCATGTACGGCAGCACGACGGCGCCCGGGTCCTCCGCGACCAGCGCGCCGACCATGGCGTCCACGAGCCCGCCCGAGAACGGCACCTCGAGGGCCACGTCGCGGTGGATGTGCTCGAGCGTCACGTCCGGACCGGCCAGCCGGGCGAGCGTCGCGAGGAACTCGTCCTCCTGCCCCGGGAGGAACCGCCCGTCGACCGTTGCCTCGGCGTGACCGGGGATGACGTTGGCCTTGTAGCCGGACGTGAGGCCCGTGGGGTTCGCGGTGTTGCGGGTCGTCGCGCCGACGAACCGCGAGGCCGACCCGAGCGCCGCAAGGATCGCGTCGATCGAGTGCTCGTCCTCGGGGTCGAACGTCAGGCCCACGAGATCCGCGACGCCCTGCAGCAGCGTGCGCACGGTCGGGCTGAGCGACAAGGGCCACGGGTGCTGCCCGATGCGCCCGACCGCGGCGGCGAGGTGCGTCACGGCGTTGTCCGTGTTGACCTGGCTGCCGTGACCTGCCCGGCCGGCCGCGACGAGCCGCAACCAGCCGATGCCCTTCTCGGCGGTCTGCAGCAGGTACGCCCGCCGACCGTCGAGATCCACGGAGAACCCCCCGACCTCGCTGATCGCCTCGGTCGCGCCGGCGAAGAGCTCAGGTCGGTGGTCGACCGCCCACCGGGCCCCCTTGGCGCCGCCGGCCTCCTCGTCGGCGAAGAACGCCACGACGACGTCACGCGACGGCTTGCGGCCCTCGCGGACCATCTGGCGTACGACCGCCAGGATCATCGCGTCCATGTCCTTCATGTCGACGGCACCGCGTCCCCACACCAGGCCGTCGCGCAGCTCGCCCCCGAACGGGTCGACCTGCCAGTCGGGCGCGTGGGCCGGCACGACGTCGAGGTGGCCGTGCAGGACGAGCGCCGGCCGGCTCGGGTCCACCCCCTCGAGGCGCACGACGACGTTGGCGCGGCCCGGCTCGCTCTCGAACAGCTCCGGGGTGAGGCCGACGTCGGTGAGCAGCGCCATGACGTGCTCCGCCGCAGCGCGCTCCCCCGGTCCCGAGCCGTCACCGTAGTTCGAGGTGTCGATCCGGATCAGGTCCTGGCACAGGCCGACGACCTCGTCCTCGGCGGCGCTCGACGCCGCACCGAGCGCAGCGGGGACCCCGGCAGGGGTGGCGGACGACGGGCGGGCGGGGCCGGTGGACATGGCGTTCACCGTACCCGCCGCTCAGACGTCGGTCGTGGCTGCCAGAAGCCCGCGACGGGCGAGCAGCGGGGCGATCTCGGGGTCGCGTCCCCGCAGGTCCCGGAACGCACCCATCGGGTCGGTCGACCCGCCGCGGGCCAGCAGCCGGCGCCGGAACACCTCGCCGTTCGCCCGTGACAGCCCGCCGTGCTCACGGAACCACTGGACCGTGTCCGCGTCGAGCACCTCGGACCAGATGTACGAGTAGTACCCCGCCGAGTAGCCGCCCGCGAAGATGTGGTTGAAGTAGGCGGTCCGGTACCGCGGCGGCACGGGTCCGAACGCGACCCCGGCCCGCTCGAGCGCCGCGGCCTCGAAGGCCTCGACGGCACCCGGGTCGGTCGGGACCTCGTCGGGCGCCAGGCGGTACCACGCCTGGTCAAGGAGCGCCGCGGCGAGGTACTCGGTCGTGGCGAAGCCCTCGCCGTCCTGCCGGGCGGCGAGCAGCGTGTCGACCCACACGGACGGCATCGGCTCACCCGTCACGTGGTGGACGGCGTACGAGCGCAGGATCGCCGGGTCCCACGCCCACATCTCGTTGACCTGCGAGGGGTACTCGACGAAGTCGCGCGGGACCTCGGTGCCGGACTGGGACGGGTAGCGCACGTCCGAGAACAGGCCGTGCAGCGCATGGCCGAACTCGTGGAACAGCGTGATGACCTCGTCCCAGGACAGGAGCGTCGGCTCGCCGGGCGGCGGCTTGGGGATGTTGAGGTTGTTGACGACGACGGGACGCTCGGCCAGCAGGTCGGACTGGTCGACGAGCGTGTTCATCCACGCGCCGCCCCGCTTCGACTCACGCGTCCAGTAGTCGCCGAGGAACAGCCCGAGCCCGGTCCCGTCCTCCTCGTGGACCTCGAAGACCCGGACGTCCGGGTGGTAGCCGACGAGGTCCGGGCGCGGGCTGAACGTGATGCCGTACAGCTCCTGCGCCGCGCGGAAGACGCCGTCCCGCAGGACCCGGTCGAGCTCGAGGTACGGGCGCAGCAGCGCGTCGTCGAGCGATCGTCGCTCGCTGCGGACGCGCTCGGCGTAGTAGGCCCAGTCCCAGGCCTCGAGGTCGGCACCCGGCGCGTCGCGCTCGAGGGCGCGCTGCAGGTCGGCGGCCT
>DASVMA010000301.1:0-10714 GCA_036384595.1 Cellulomonas sp.
GTCGAACGCGACGGCCAGCAGCAGGACGAGGCCCTTGATGGCCTGCTGGTAGTCGATGCCGACGCCCATGATCGACATGCCGTTGTTCATGACACCGATGATCAGACCACCGATGATCGTGCCGATCACCGTCCCGACACCGCCGGTCACCGCGGCGCCGCCGATGAAGCAGGCCGCGATCGCGTCGAGCTCGAAGCCGGTGCCGGCCTTCGGGTTGGCCAGGTTGAGGCGGGCGGTGAAGACGATGCCCGCGAGGCCGGACAGGACGCCCATGTTGACGAAGATCCAGAAGTTGACCCACTTGACCTTGATGCCCGACAGCATCGCGGCGTTGAGGTTGCCACCGATCGAGTAGACGTGGCGACCGAAGACGCTGCGCTGGGCGATCGCGGAGTACACGAGGATCAGGACGGCCAGGATGATCAGGACGATCGGCAGACCCTTGTACTTGGCGAGCTCCCACGCGAACGCCATCGCGACGGCGGCCATGAGGATGATGCGGCCGACGAACATCGGCACGGAGTCGACGACCTGCTGGTAGGCGATGCGAGCACGCCGGCTCCGCCACTGGCTGACCGCGAAGCCAGCCACCCCGATCGCGCCCAGCACGAGCGTGAAGACGTCGATCCCGCTGCCGCCCAGCCACCCGTTGATGTAGCCCGACGCGATGTTGCGGAACGTGTCGGGGAACGGCGAGATCTGCGTGTTCCCGAGGGTGACCATCGTCGCGCCACGGAAGATGAGCATGCCCGCGAGGGTGACGATGAACGCGGGGATGCCGACGAACGCGACCCAGTACCCCTGCCACGCACCGACCAGTGCGCCGATGACGAGCGCGCCGATGACGCCGACCCACCAGGGCAACCCCTGGCGGACCGTCAGGACACCCGCGACAGCGCCGGTGAACGCGACCACCGAGCCGACCGAGAGGTCGATGTGCCCGGCGATGATGACGATCACCATGCCGATCGCGAGGATCAGGATGTAGGAGTTCTGCACGACGATGTTCGTGACGTTCTGCGGCGTCAGGAGGATGCCGTCGGTCAGGAAGTAGAACAGGATGATGATGGCGACGAACGCCAGGTAGATACCGCTCTGGCGAAGGTTCTTGGTGAAGAGTGACTTCACCGATTCGAGGGCGCCCATCCGGCTCAGTCCTTTACCTTGGTCATGTACTGCATGAGGGTTTCCTGGGTCGCGCGCTCGCGCGGAACCTCTCCGGTGATCCGGCCCGCACTCATCGCGTAGATCCGGTCACACATGCCGAGCAGCTCGGGCAGCTCGGAGGAGATGAAGATGACCGCTTTGCCGGCGTCGGCCATGCGGTTGATGATCGTGTAGATCTCGTACTTGGCCCCGACGTCGATGCCGCGCGTGGGCTCGTCGAGGATGAGCACGTCCGGGTCGGCGAAGATCCACTTGCTCAGGACGACCTTCTGCTGGTTGCCGCCGGAGAGCTTGCCGGCGATCGCGAGCACCGAGGGCGCCTTGATGTTCATGCTGACGCGGTACTCCTGCGCGACCTTCGTCTCCTCGTTGTCGTTGACCCAGCCGCGGCGCGACAGCTTGCGGAGGGCGGCGACCGAGATGTTGCGCTTGATGTCCTCGATGAGGTTGAGGCCGTACCGCTTGCGGTCCTCGGTCGCGTAGGCGATGCCGGCGTCGATCGCGTCCGAGACCGAGTGCAGGTGGACCTCCTGGCCGTCCTTGTAGACCCGGCCGGAGATGTTGGCGCCGTACGCGCGGCCGAACAGGCTCATCGCGAGCTCGGTGCGACCCGCGCCCATGAGCCCTGCCAGGCCGACGATCTCACCGCGGCGCACCGTGATGCTCGCCCCGTTGACGACCACGCGCTCGTGCTGGATGGGGTGGTGGACGGTCCAGTCCTCGATGCGCAGGACCTCGGTGCCGACGTTCGACGTGTGCTCCGGGAACCGGTGCTCGAGGTCACGACCGACCATCCCGCGGATGATCCGGTCCTCGCTGACGTCGTCGCGGACCATGTCCAGCGTCTCGATCGTCTTGCCGTCGCGGATGATCGTCGTGGAGTCGGCGATCGCCGCGATCTCGTTGAGCTTGTGGGAGATCATGATCGACGTGATCCCCTCCGCCTTCAGCTGGCGGAGCAGGTCGAGCAGGTGGGCCGAGTCGTCGTCGTTGAGCGCGGACGTCGGCTCGTCGAGGATGAGGAGCTTGACCTCCTTGGAGAGCGCCTTGGCGATCTCCACGAGCTGCTGCTTGCCGACACCGATGTCAGCGATACGCGTCACAGGGTTCTCATCGAGGCCGACGCGCTCGAGCAGCTTGGCCGCCTCGGCGTTCGTCTTGTTCCAGTCGATGAAGCCGCGCGAGCTCTGCTCGTTGCCCATGAAGATGTTCTCGGCGATCGAGAGCAGCGGGCTCAGCGCGAGCTCCTGGTGGATGATGACGATGCCGCGGGCCTCGCTCGCATTGATGCTCGAGAACTCGCACAGCTCGCCGTCGAAGTAGATCTCGCCCTCATAGGTGCCGTGCGGGTACACGCCCGAGAGCACCTTCATCAGCGTGGACTTGCCGGCGCCGTTCTCTCCGCAGATCGCGTGGATCTCACCACGCGCCACGGACAGGCTGACGTCCTGCAGTGCCTTCACGCCGGGAAACGTCTTGGTGATGCTGCGCATCTCCAGGATGTCGTCGCTCATGTCCCAGCCGATCTCACTAGTTCGGGGCGGTGCTCCGCCGGCGGGTGTCCCCGCCGGCGGAGCGCCGTGCTGCGATGGAGGTGCCCGAGCGTCAGCTCAGGTCGGCCGCCGTGTAGTAACCGCCGTCGACGAGGACCTTCTTGTAGTTGTCCTTGACGATGATCTGCGAGTCGAGCAGGTAGGACGGAACGACCTTCACGCCGTTGTCGTAGGTCTTCGTGTCGGTCACCTTGGGGGTCTGCCCCTTGAGGATGGCATCGGTCATGGCGACCGTCACCTTGGCGAGCTCACGGGTGTCCTTGTAGATCGTGGAGTACTGCTCGCCCGCGATGATCGACTTGACCGAGGCCGCCTCGGCGTCCTGGCCGGTCACGATCGGCCACGGCTGGCTGGCCGTGCCGTAGCCGACGCCCTTGAGCGCGCCGAGGATGCCGATCGACAGACCGTCGTACGGGGACAGGACGCCCGAGACGAGCGAGCCGTCCGAGTACGTCGAGGTGAGCAGGTTCTCCATGCGGGACTGGGCGGTGGCCGGGTCCCAGCGCAGCGTGGCGACGGTCTTGAAGTCCGTCTGGCCGCTCTTGACGACGAGGACCTTCTTGTCGATGTACGGCTGGAGGATGCTCATCGCGCCGTTGAAGAAGAACGTCGCGTTGTTGTCGTCCGGCGAGCCGGCGAAGAGCTCGATGTTGAGCGGGCCGGTCTTGCCCGCGTCCTTGCCGGAGGCGTCGAGGACGCCGAGCCCGGTCAGGAGCGAGGTGGCCTGCTGCACGCCGACCTTGAAGTTGTCGAAGGTCGAGTAGTAGTCGACGTTCTTCGAGTTGCGGATCAGGCGGTCGTACGCGATGACCTGGATGCCATTGGCGTGGGCCTGCTCGAGCTGGCTCGTCAGCGCCGTGCCGTCGATCGAGGCGATGATCAGGAGCTTGGCGCCCTTGGTGATCATCGTGTCGATCTGGTTGACCTGGGTCGGGATGTCGTCCTCGGCGTACTGGAGGTCGACCTTGTAGCCGAGCGCCTCGAGCTGGGTCTTGACGTTGTTGCCGTCAGCGATCCAGCGCTCGGAGGACTTCGTCGGCATCGCGACGCCGACGAGGGCGCCCGCTGCGGCGGGGGCGGCTGCGGCGGCGGAACCGGACGTGCTCGGCTCGGCCGTCGTGCCCGCACCGCTACCGCTGCAGGCCGCGAGGCCCAGGGTGAGGGTGAATGCTGCCGCGATCGCGGCAACGTGCTTGATGCGCATAGGTGCTCTCCTCGTTGAGATTGACAGACGGCTGCATCGCCGGTCGATCGATGGTGCGGGCCCGACGTTCAGGACGTTCTGAGCGTCCAGCCGTTCGGGCCAGAAACTCAGGTTAGCGCTCACATCGGCATGCTGACCGCCATCGCGGGTCACATGTCTATAACACTTGAACCCAATTTGGTTACGGTCAGAGGCTCTGGGCGAGCCGGTAGTAGGCCGCGTTCCAGCGAACCTCCTGGCGGAAGCCGCGTCGCGTCGTGTCCTTGTCGATCACGAGCAGCTCGGTCTTGGCGATCTCGGCGAAGTCCTCGAACGCGTCGACGCCGACTGCCGTCGTCAGCACCGTGTGGTGCGCGCCGCCCGCGGTCAGCCACGCCTCGGCGGACGTCGCGAAGTCGGGCTGAGGCTTCCAGACCGCACGCGCCACCGGAAGCTTCGGGAGCGCCTGGTCGGGCGGGACGATGTCGACGACGTTGGCCGTCAGACGGAACCGGTCGCGCATGTCGGCCAGCGAGACGACGACGCCCGGGCCCGAGTCGGTGTCGAAGACCAGGCGGACCGGGTCCTCCTTGCCGCCGATGCCGAGCGGGTGGATCTCGAGCGAGGGCTTCGTCGCGGTCAGCGACGGGCACACCTCGAGCATGTGCGCACCGAGGATCTTCTCGGCACCCGGCACGAGGTTGTACGTGTAGTCCTCCATGAGCGACGCGCCACCGGGCAGCCCGGCCCCCATGACCTTCGCGGCGCGGACGAGCACGGCCGTCTTCCAGTCGCCCTCGGCACCGAAGCCGAAGCCCTTCGACATGAGCCGCTGGACGGCGAGGCCGGGCAGCTGGCGCAGCGCACCGAGGTCCTCGAAGTTCGTCGTGAACGCGGTCGCCCCGATCTCACCCAGGAACGCCAGCAGCGCGAGCTCCTGACGCGCGCCGTAGCGCAGGGAGTCGTGCCGCTCGCCGCCACGACGGAGCTCGGCCGCGACGTCGTACAGGTCCTCGTACTCCGCGACGAGCGTGTCGATGTCCGCGTCGGCCACGGCGTCCACCGCGGCGACCAGGTCGTTGACGCCCCACGTGTTGACCGAGACCCCGAAGCGCAGCTCGGCCTCGGTCTTGTCCCCCTCGGTGACCGCGACGTTGCGCATGTTGTCGCCGAACCGCGCGAGCTTGAGCTCGTGGGTCGCCGACCACGCGGCCGCCGCACGCACCCAGGTGCCGATCGACGCGGTCACGGCCGGGTTCGAGACGTGGCCCACGACGGTCTTGCGGGCGACGCCGAGCCGCGTCTGGATGTAGCCGAACTCGCGGTCGCCGTGCGCGGCCTGGTTCAGGTTCATGAAGTCCATGTCGATCGTCGACCACGGCAGCTCGACGTTGGCCTGCGTGTGCAGGTGCAGCAGCGGCGTCCGCAGCGCGTCGAGGCCGGCGATCCACATCTTCGCGGGCGAGAACGTGTGCATCCACGCGATGACACCGATCACCGCGTCGTCGGCGTTCGCGTCGAGCGCGGCGCGGCGGATGGCTCCCGAGTCCGTCAGGACGGGCTTCCAGACGATCTTGACCGGGACGTCGCCCGACGCGTCGAGCGCGCGCGCGATCTCCTGGGACTGCTCGGCCACCTGACGCAGCGTGTCCTCGCCGTAGAGGCCCTGGCTGCCGGTGAGGAACCAGACCTCGCGGTCGGCGTACGGCTTGGTCATCGCGCGTTCTCCTGATCTGCGTCGGTGTCGCCGACGCTGGGTGGGGTCGTGCTCACTGCGGTGCTGCTCTGTCCGTAGACGTTCTGGTAGCGGTCGTACAGCGCGTCGATGTCGGCCTGCGCGAGGGGCAGCGGCTCGCCGAGCTGGCGGGAGATGTGCACCGTGCGCGCGACCTCCTCGACCATGACGGCCGCCTTGACCGCTGCCTTGGCGTCCTTGCCGATCGTGAACGGGCCGTGGTTGCGCATCAGCACGGCCGGGCTGCGCGAGGACCGCAGCGTCTCGACGATCCCCCGGCCGATCGAGTCGTCGCCGATGAGCGCGAACGGGCCGATCGGCACCGGGCCGCCGAACTCGTCGGCCATCATCGTCAGGACGCACGGCACCGGCTCGGCCCGCGCGGCCCACGCGGTCGCGTACGTGGAGTGCGTGTGCACGACGCCGCCCACCTCGGGCATGTTCCGGTACACGTACGCGTGCGCCGCGGTGTCCGACGAGGGCGCGCGCGTGCCGTCGACGAGGTTGCCGTCGAGGTCGCACACGACCATGGCCTCCGCGGTGAGCTCGTCGTAGGTCACGCCCGACGGCTTGATGACGAACAGGTCGGGCGATCCCGGGACGCTCACGCGCTGCGAGACGTTGCCCGCGGTCCACACGACGAGCCCCCAGCGCGGCAGCTCGGCGTGCAGCGTCGCGACGACCTGACGGACGCGGTCGACCTCCGCCCGCACCTCGAACGGGTAGCCGGCCAGTCCGCCGACGCCGCTCACGCGACGACCTCCGTCGGGACGGCGGCCACGGCCGCCTCGGGGGCCGCGGAGACGACCGTCCGCGCAGTCGCGGCGGACGCCGCTGCCCGGCGGATGGACTTGAGTCTGTGCATCACGGTGTTCTCGCCTCGGCCGAAGGAGTCGTGCAGGAGGGTGTGCTCAGCGAAGATCGCGTCGTAGCGCGGGGACGGCCGAGCCGAGCGCGGCGCCGGCGTGCACCCGGGTGATGACGGCGCGTCCGGAGAGCGTCCCGTCGTCGACGCCGACGGAGAGGGCACGTCGCGGATCTGCCGTCGTCGCCATCGAGTCGTCGTCCCGTCGCATCGCGCGGGCCCCCGACGGACGTCGGTGGCCTGAGCAGATGTTAACGCTCACACGGCGGTGGAAGTCAAGCCTTGCCCGGGGAACGGCTGCTTGAGCGAGCTCGCGCGAACCACGAGCGTCGTCGGGATCGGCTCCAACAGCTCGTCGACGCCCGCGAGCGCATCGGTGAGCGCGCGGATCGCGAGCCGGCCGAGCGCGGCGAAGTCCTGGCGGACCGTCGTCAGCGGCGGGATGAAGTACGCCGAGCTCGCGATGTCGTCGAAGCCGACCACGGCCACGTCGTGCGGCACGCGCAGCCCCGCCTCCCAGAACGCGCGCAGCAGCCCGAGCGCGAGCTCGTCGTTGGCCGCGAACACGGCGGTCGGCGCGCCCTGGCGGGCGAGGTCCCGGCCGACCGCGTACCCGCGCTCGGCCGTCCAGTCGCCGACGATCGGCTCGGGGAGCACGAGGCCCGCCGCGGTGCACTCCGCGCGCCACCCCTCGAGCCGCTCGCGTCCGTCGAAGCAGTTGAGGGGTCCCGTGAGGTGCACGATCTCGCGGTGCCCGGCGTCGATGAGGTGCCGGGTCGCGAGCCGGGCGCCCTCGAACTGCTCGACCCCGACCCACCGCAGCGACTCCGTCGGCGGCTGCACGCCCGACATCACCATCACCACGGGCACCTCGGCGTCGAACGTCTCGACCGCCGCCGACGCCTCGTCCTGCGGGGCGATGATGACGATGCCCTCGACGCCCTGGCCCATGAAGTGCTCGAGCGCGCGGTGCATGGCCTCGGAGTCGAACTGGCTGATCGTCGCGACGCTCACGAAGTACCCGATGTCGCGCGCCGCGCCACCCAGCGAGACCAGCGTGCTGGTCGGCCCGTACAGCGCGGACTCGGTCGTGACGACCCCGATGATCCCCGAGCGCCGGGTCACCAGAGCGCGGGCGGCACTGTTGCGGCGGTAGCCGAGCTGGGCGATCGCGTCCTGGACCCGGGCGCGCGTCTCGGGGCGCACGCTGTCGTGGTCGTTGAGCACGCGGGAGACGGTCTGGTGGGAGACCCCCGCGAGTGCGGCCACGTCGCTCATGGCCGGGGGGCGACGCCGCTGCGGTGCGGTCGTGTTCACGGTGATGGGCACGTGCGGGCCTACTCGGCCGACTCGGCGGCGAGCTCGCGCGAGCGGTCGCGCGCAGCCTCGGCCGCAGCGACGAAGGCCGCCCGGACGCCGTGCGCGTCGAGCTCACGGAGGCCGGCGACCGTCGTGCCGCCGGGAGACGACACCCGCTCGCGGAGCACGACGGGGTGCTCGCCCGACTGCAGCGCGAGGGCCGCGGAGCCCTCGACGGTCGCGACCGCGAGCCGGGTCGCGAGCTCCCGCGTGAGCCCGAGCAGCACCCCCGCCTCGGCGAGCGCGTCGATGACGTAGAAGACGTAGGCGGGTCCGGAGCCGGAGATCGCGGTCACCGCGTCGAGGTCCTTCTCGGCGACGCGCACCACGAGGCCCGTCGCGCCGAGCACGCGTTCGACGAGCGCGAGGTGGTCCTCGGTCGCGTGCGTCCCCGCGGCGATGGCGCTCGCGCCGTGCCCGATGACGGCCGGCGTGTTCGGCATGACGCGCACGACGGGCGTGCCCGCGGGAAGCCGCCGCTCGTAGACCGAGATCGGGACTCCCGCTGCGACGCTGACCACGAGCGTGCCCGGACGCAGCGCGGGGGCGATCTCGTCGAGCACCTCGGGCACGACCGCCGGCTTGAGCGCGATGAGGACGACGTCCGCGCGGCGGGCCGCGGTCGGGTTCGTCTCGGAGGAGTTGACGCCGTACTGCTGCGAGAGCTCGGTCGCGCGCGCGGCGTACCGCTCGGTCACGTCGACGTCGTCAGCCGACCAGCCGGCCTGCAGCACCGCGGAGACGAGCGTGGCGCCCATCACGCCGCCACCCAGCACCGCCACGTGCAGACCCGGTACCTCGGCAGAGGTTTCGTGCGTCGTCGTGCCCTCGTCGTCGGCCATCATGTCCTCGTCGTCGCGTGCCCGTCATCTGGAGGTGAGCCTAGCCACAGCGCGAGGCCGCCAGCGCGAGATCGGGCGCGAGCTTCCCCGGGACCCCCGTGCGACGGCGTCAGGGCGTGCGGCGGCGCAACGTCGTCGAGCCGACCACGATGGCGAGCGCGATGAAGCCCACGATCACGAGCACGTCGCCGCGGACGTCCGCGAAGGTCGCGCCCACCTCGAGCCGCTGCAGCGCATCGATGCCGTAGGTGAGCGGGAGCGCGCGCGAGATCGCTTCGAGCACCGACGGCATCGCCGCGCGCGGGATGAGCAGTCCGCACGTGATGAGCTGGGGGAACAAGAACACCGGCATCAGCTGGACCGCCTGGAACTCGGTGCGGGCCAACGCCGAGGCGGCCAGGCCGAGCGTCGAGCCGAGGATCGCGTCGAGCACCGCGACGAGCATGATCAGGCCGAGCGACCCCCGGCTGTTCATGCCGAGCACCCCGACCGTGAAGGACGTCAGCACGACGGCCTGGACCACCGCGAGCAGCGCGAACGCGAGGGCGTAGCCCGCGATCACGTCGCCCTTGCCGATCGGGCTCGCCATGAGGCGTTCGAGCGTGCCCGTCGTGCGCTCCCGCAGCGTCGCGACGCTCGTCACGATGAACATGACGATGAGCGGGAACAGCCCGAGCAGCAGCGGACCGAACTGGTCGAGCACCGGCGTGCCCTCGAACATCCACGAGATCAGCCACAGCAGCAGGCACGGCAGCAGGAGCAGGATCGCGACCGTCCGCGGGTCGTGCCGGACCTGCGACAGCACCCGGCCCGCGGTCGCCCCCGTCAGTCGCGCGCTCATCGGTGCTCCTCGGCTCGGCGGTCACGATGGTCGACGAGCTCCAGGAACGCGTGCTCCACGTCCGGGGCGCCGGTCTCCTCGAGCAGGTCCGGGAGCGTCGCGTCGGCGATGACCTCGCCGTCGCGGAGCAGCACGAGACGGTCGCAACGCGTCGCCTCGTCCATCACGTGGCTCGAGACGAGCAGCGACGTCCCGCGCGCCGCGAGACGCCCGAACAGGTCCCACAGGTCGCGGCGCAGCACCGGGTCGAGCCCGACGGTCGGCTCGTCGAGCACCAGCAGGTCCGGCGAGGCGAGCAGCGCGACCGCGAGCGACACGCGCGACCGCTCGCCGCCCGACAGCCGGTCGACGCGGCGTCCGGCCATCCGGGCGAGGTCGACGTCCTCGAGCGCCCGGTCCACATCACCGGGACCCGCGTGCGCGACGGCGGCGAAGTAGCGCAGGTTCTCGGTGATCGTCAGGTCCCCGTACACGCTCGGGGCCTGCGTCACGTACCCGACGCGTCGGCGCAGGTCCGGGTGCCCGGCGGCCAGGCCGAACACCTCGACCGTGCCGTCCTCGACGGTCTGGACCCCGACGATCGCGCGCATGAGCGTCGTCTTGCCGCTCCCGCTCGGGCCTAGCAGCCCGACGACCTGTCCGGCCGGGACCAGCAGGTCGAGACCTGGCAGCACGACCACGCCGCGCCGGCCGCCGCGCACGACCCGCAGCCCCTCGATCCGGATGGCGACGTCTGCGGCATGGTGGCCCATGCGCACACCTTGGCCGCCCGGACGGGCGCGGTCAACGACGGCTCGCGGTCAGCTGGTCGGAGCCGGGGTCGCACCCGGCCGACCGCCGCCACCCAGTCCGCCGAAGCCTGCGGCGCCCTCGCTGATCCGCTGAGCCGCGACCGAGCCGTCCGCCGCGGCGGGTCCGATGACTGTGACGGTCTCGCCGGTCGCGAGCGACGCGACGTCCGACTGGGTCGTCTTCGAGACCGTCGTGGTCGACGTCGTGGTGACCTTGACCGTCTTGCCGTCCGTCGTCGTGATCGTGAGGGTCGAGCCGTCGATCGACGCGATCTTCCCGGCCGTGAAGCCGCCCGGACCACCCGCGACGCCCGTCCCGCCGGCCCGGCCCGCGCCGCCGAAGTTCCGGCCGTTCCCGGCGAAGCCGCCGGCCGTGTT
>DASVMA010000302.1:0-15402 GCA_036384595.1 Cellulomonas sp.
GGCGTCGAGGGTCCCGACGCCCGGCAGCCCTGCGCGTACGCCGCTGCGCACCCGGTCGGCGCTCATGCGACCTCCGAGGCCCGTCCGGTCATCTCGACGTACATGAGGATCTGACCGATGGTCATGCCGGCGACGTCCTCGGCCGTCCAGCCGAACTCCTCGGCGAGCACGAAGCACGCCTTGGCGAGCGGTGCCTGGACCAGCTCGGCCAGGCGGTCCCGGGGGGTCTCGATCCCGCTGAGCTCGTTGATCGTGTCGACGAGGAAGCGAGCGAGCCCGGCGGGGAGACGACCCGCCTGCTCGACGGTGAGCACGGGCTCGACGACGGCCCGCGCGATCATCAGCCCGGCCGCGAGCTCGCGGTCGTCCTTCGCCGCGTGCGCGACGAGCTGGACGTCCCGCACGGTGAGCGGCCGAACCGTCACCGCACCCACCGGACCGCCGGGTGGCAGCACGACCTCGTGCGTGAGCGCGCTGCCGGCCAGCAGATCCTCCGCCGTCAGGGCCATGCGTGCCACCCCCTCTCGGTCACTCGGTGGCGAATGCCACGGCCGTAGGGGCCGCCTCGCCGCCGCCGGCAGCACCCGCGCCGCCGTCCCGGTCGATCGCACGGATCGTCAGGGCGCGGAAGCACAGGTTCTCGATGACGAACTCGTCCTCGGGCAGCGTGAAGCGCCAGTTCTCGAACTTCACGCCCCCGATCTCGAGCGTGAGCGAGTTCGACGGACGTGCCGGGTCCGCGAGCCGCAGCGTGATGGTGAACGACGGCTGGACGTACGGCTCCGCGAACGCCGTGGGCGACGACCCGCGACCCTGGAGCAGCATGAGCAGCGCGCCGTTGACGTACGCGCGGCCGACGGTGCCCGAGATCGCGATGTCCCCGGGGCTCAGCGAGACCGGGTGACGTCGCCCGACCTCGTAGAACTCCTTGAGCGCGGTGTCGACCTTGACCGCGACGTCGGTCAGGCGACCGACCGTCTGGATCGCGTACGTGTCCACGACCGCCTTGGCGTCGGCACCCTCAGGGGTGTTCTCGCTGGCGAGCGTGAGCGTGCCGTTCTTCCCGGTGAAGACTTCTGTCAGTGCCATGGGGCGTCCTTACTCGAGGAACATCGTCACCTTGATGAAGTCGATGCTGAACGTGGGTCGCAGCACGAGGTCGACGAGGGCGATGCCACGGATCTCGTCGTCGCGCGAGGCGTGCACGTCGAGCTCGTAGCTGACGAGCATCTCGTCGAGGACCATCTGCGCCAGGAAGTTGTTGATGGTCGCGCGCAGGGCCCCCCGGACCCGCTGGTTGTTGAGGAGGCCGATGTAGGGGGTGGCCGCGCTGCGGACCCCGTACTTCGCGTAGTCGACGATGCGGCGCGTCGTGATCTGCGTCCACGCCGTGATGGTCGACGTCGTGATCCCGCGCACCACCCGGAACCCCTGCCGCTTCTCGAGCGCGAGCACGCGGCTCAGGACGAGCTGCTTGAGCTCGGCGCTGTTCAGGGCGTACTCGAGGTCCTCGACCGCGAGCACCTTGTTGGTGAGGCTGATGTGCGGTGGTGCCGCGGCGATCAGGCCCGCGATGGCTGCCGCGGCGTAGGCCCCCGGGAGGGTGACCTTGAGCGGCGGGGTCTGCGACCGGTCGTCGGACACGATCCCCGGCCCGACGAGGACGACGCGGTCGCTGTTGAGCGTGTGCGCCGACGTCGCCTGGACGAACGCCGAGCGGTCCGTGCCGAGCGGTGTCCCGACGACGGCGATGCGCTCGCGCTTGTTGTCGTCGCCGGACGCGACCGCGCAGTGTGCCGCGAGGTCGTCGCCGAAGGACATGTCCTGGCCGGCACCGACGATGATGTGCGCGTCGACGGTGAGCAGCGCCTCGAGCCCTGAGGCATAGTCGGCGCCCGCTGCGCCGTTGATGCCGCCGCCGAGCGGGGTCGGGGGGACCGCGTCGGGCAGCTCGGTGACGTTGAGGAGGCCGACGCCCCGGACGAGGCTCGAGCCGGTCTCGAGGTCGGCGATGAGGTCGTCGCCCGAGACGACGCTGAACGTCTCCTCGGCCGTGACACCCAGCTTGACGGTGACCTTGCGCGCGGACGCCTTGGCGACCGTGTACGTCGCGAGGACGACGTCGGCCGCTCCGGGCGCGGTGCCGAACGTGAGCTCGCCCGTGGTCGTGTCCAGACCGACCTGCGTGGGGCTCGGCGCCGTGTCGTAGACGATCGGCGGGACCGCGTCGGCGCCACCGGCGGACGGCCGGACGAGGATCCGGTTGACCGCGCTCGGCACGACCGGCGTGTGCGCCAGCGTCGGCGGCGTGCCGGTGACCTCCTCGCCGCGCACGAGCGCGTTCGTGTCGGCCGTCGAGACCGCGACGGTGATGCCGTTGGCCCAGGTCCCGGGGCTCCGCGCCTCGATCGTCACGTTGGGCCCGCCGGGCGAGGCGAGGTCGACCGACGCCGCGGCCGCGGTGTTGTCGGCCACGCGGACCGCCCACACCGTCGTCGCACCGAACCGGAACGCCTGCTCGAGCGCGCGGGTCAGGGTCAGCTCGCCGGACGCGCCGTCGACCCACCGGTCGTACGCGCCGAACTTCGTGAGGGCGTCCGAGTAGCCGCCGAGCAGCTGCGGGACCCCGACGGGCCCCTTGCCGGCGGTTCCGACGACCCCGACGTTCCCGACCGTGATGGCACCGGGAACGATCAGACCTTCTGGGCGTACCTCGATGAAGACGCCGGGCAGTACCAGCTCTGTCATGACTTCCTCTCCTCCGACGGGTCGGTCCATCCGTGGGGCGCCGGTGTCACGGCGGGTTGACCCTCAGGTAGACCACGGCGGTCTGGTCGAGTCCCGTGGCGGGACCCGGCGGCGGTGCGTAGGCGATCTCGAACCGGTCGGCGGGGTGCGCGAGCCGGACGGGCGCGTCGAGGCGGCGGTCGACGCCCGTGTAGACGTCGGGCGTGCCGTCGGTGTCCCAGTCGCCCAGGGTCGGCCCCGGTGCGGCGGGCCCGAGCGCCGTGAACGCGTCCGCAGGGGCGAGCGCGACCTCGGCGTCGGTGTGCGTGGGCGTGTCGCCGCCGGTCGCGGCGAGGAACGCGTCGAGGTCGCCGAACGCCGTGACGGGGGCACCACCGCCGCTCGTGCGGCGGAACGTCACGGTCCCGGCGAGCGCGGGGCCCGGCACGAACGTGAGCGCGGCGATCCGGGTCACGGCGGCAGGGCCGTGCACGACGAGGGTCGGCGCGCCCTCCTGGTCCCACCGCACGAGCTCGTCGACGACGGTCCCGACCTCGCGGGCCGGGCTGCCCGCCACCTCCGGGTCGGTCGTCACGGGGATGCGGGCGATGAGGCTCGCGGCGTCGTCCTCGTCGACGTACTGGTACTCGTAGAGCACGTCGAAGCTGGTCGCCTTGCGCCAGGCGGGGATCGTGTCGACAGGCTCGGCGAGGGTCGTCCCGGCCGCAGCGAGCTTGAGGAACCCCGCCGCGCGCAGCTCGTCGGCGTCGTCGAGAAGCGTCGTGTGCAGCGTCTGCATCGCGGCGTCGGCCGCGGGGGCCGTGCCTGCCCAGACCTGGAACCGCACGCGGGCGTCGAGCCGACCGCCGCGCAGCGTGCGCGCCCCGAGCGGGCCGGTCGGGTCCGTGCCGCGCTGGTTGCCCAGCCCGACGAGCTTCTCGGCGACCCGTTCGAGGGTCACGTTCGGGTCCGGGACCGCGGGGACGGCCGGGGCGGGCACCGGCAGCCGCTCCCCGAGGACGGCGAGCATGTCGGTGACGACGTCGGTCAGCGCAGGCCCGGCCACGGCCAGTCCTCCCAGGGCGAACCGGGCTCCCGCGGGCTCGGCAGCGAGGCGCGCCGACTGCTCGACGAGCAGCCGGTCCATGAACCGCGCGACCTCGCTCGGCCGGCGCCAGGCGGTACGCACGCCGGTCTGGGTGTCCGTGACGAACCCGTGCCAGCCGGCGGCAGCGGCACTGGCAGACGTGTCGCCCTCGAGCAGCGCGCGGACGACGAACGACCGTGCGACGACCGAGACGTCCGTGTCGTCAGCCCTGCTCGCATGCTCGGACATGCCACGACAGCTCCCTGCGAGTTCGCTCACCTGCGCGTTCGACCTGCGGTACGCAACGCTCCACCGACCCGGTCTCCCGGTCGTCTCCGCGGTGTCTCGCAGGCGTCTCGCGCGAGGGCGGGCGATCAGACCGGTGCGTCCCGCAGGCGAGCGCCGATCGCGTCGACGCTGCGGCGCAGCTCGGTGAGCTCGGTGCGCAGCGCGGCGACCATGGCCTGCTCGGCCACGGGCGTCGGCTCGTCTTCGGTCCCGCGGTGCGGCAGCCGGTCCGCGATGATCGCGGCGCCGAGCTCTTCGGTCCGGGCATCGGGGCGCACGCCGAGCTCGTGCTCGAGCACCCAGCGGCACTGGTGCAGCTGGCGCAGCGCACGCGTGCGGTCGCCCGTGGCGAAGTACAGGCGCATGAGCCGCCGGTGGCTGCGCTCGTGCGCGGGCTCGACGTCGAGCAGGCGCTGCGCCCAGGTGATCGCCTGGTCGAGCTCGCCGCGCCGCTCGTGCTCGCGGCTGAGCGTGTCGAGCAGGGTCAGGCAGCGGTCCTCGAGCCGTGCCCGGGGGATCAGGCACCACTCGTCGTAGCAGCCGGCGTGCAGGGGACCGCGGTAGAGGTCCGCCGCACGGGCCAGCCGGGTGAGCTCGGCGGCGTCGAGCGCACCCGGACCGACGCCCTGCGCGACCCGCGCGGCCTCCATGAAGACGGCGACGTCGACCCACAGGCGGCGGTCGGGGTTGATGTGGAGGGCGTCGCCGTCGCTCACGACGAGCCGCGGGGTGTCCTGGACGACGTCGTCGGCCGTCCGGTGGATCTGCCAGAGCGCCTGGCGCATCGACTTCTTCGACGTCTCGACGCGCGCGTCGGGCCACAGGGCCTCGGCGGCCGACTCGCGCAGGACGCTGCGCTCGGGGGAGATCAGCATGAGCGCGAGGAGATCCTGCGCCTTGCGCAGCAGGGGCGCAGGCAGGGTCCGCGAGCCGTCAGCCACGCTGAACGGACCCAGGAGCATGACCTTCAGATCCCGCACGAGGTGCTACCCCCCGCCATCCCCCACACGATGCCGCGTGTCCCGTCTGCCCAGGATGCTCCCGGTTGGTGCGTGCGGCAAGGCTCAGCTGTGACTTAGGTCACATCCCTCTACGCGGACGCGCCGCCGGTGCGCCGCGCCCATGACCCGATCTCGGCACGGGCGACCGAGCAGCTCGACGGGCGCATGCGCGTGACCAGCGCAAACGCGCACAGCCGGTTCACAGCATCGTGCAGTCACAATGTCAATGTCACTCTCTGTCAGCGTCATGACAACCGTTCAGGACCACCGTCCTGAACGGTTGTCCTAATACACCCAAGCCTCCTCGCTTGTCGGATTCATGGTGACCTCACAAACGCTAACAAAGACAGACATCCAGGGCGTTCTGCGAGTGTGATAGATCACATCTGGCGGCGATGCATAAGTCATCGCTTGCTTTTTCGACTCGCTCGTGGCGATCCTGTGAAGGCACGGAACCGGGGCTTCCGGGGGGCATTTTCAGCAGTCACGGGGGAGATCCGGAGGACGGATCGAGGGGTCCTCGGACCCCTCCCTGGGGCGAGCCCGCTCCGCGATCGCCCCACTGCTCTCTCGCCACAGTCGCCGAGATGTGACCACTCCATCCGACGACATCAAGCGAGGTCAGCCCGATGTTCATCTTCCTGTTGCAGCTGCGACACTCGCTCGGCGACCACGCCGAGATCTACCTCTTCTCGGTCTTCTCGGGCGTCGTCTGGGCCCTGTGGATCCTCAAGGTCGTCCTGTCCCGGCGATACCGGCCGTACACCGGCGACCATTCCCCCCGGACGAGCATCATCGTTCCCGTTCTCGACGAGCCGCTCGAGCTGTTCCGCGACGTCCTGCGCCGCGTCACCGAGCAGAACCCCGACGAGGTCCTCGTCGTGATCAATGGCCCGCAGAATCCCGGGCTGCAGGGCGTGTGCGAGGAGTTCGCACCGCTCGTGCGCTGGTTCCACACGCCAATACCTGGAAAGCGCAACGCGGTCAAGATCGGGACCGAGATGTCCCGTTTCGAGATCACCGTCCTGCTCGACTCGGACACCGTCTGGACCGACGGCACGCTGAGCGAGCTGGTCAAGCCGTTCGCCGACCCGAAGGTCGGCGGCGTGACCACCCGCCAGCGGATCCTCGACCCCACCCGCTCGTGGATCACGCGCTGGGCGGACTGGCTCGAGAACTCGCGCTCGCTCTACTCGATGCCCGCGCAGTCGGTGCTCGGCCAGGTCGGCTGCCTGCCGGGTCGCACCATCGCGTTCCGGCGGCACATCCTCATCCACGTCATGGACGACTTCATGCACCAGCGGTTCATGGGCGTCTTCCTCGAGGTCTCCGACGACCGCACGCTGACGAACCTCACGCTCAAGCAGGGCTACCGCACCGTCTACCAGCACACGAGCCTCGTCTACACCGACGCCCCGCTGCAGGTGAAGAAGCTCTTCAAGCAGCAGCTGCGCTGGGCGCGCGGCAGCCAGTACAACACCCTGCGGATGCTGCCCTGGATGCTCGGGCACGCCCCGGTGCTGGCGGTCTTCTTCCTCGCCGACATCCTGCTGCCGTTCCTCCTCGTCGGGACGATCCTCGGGTGGCTCTACCGCTCGGCGACCGGCACCGGCACGAACCTGTACCAGGCGATCCTCGACTCGTACGGGGCCCGGACCGGCTGGCTGTGGATCTTCGGCCTCATGGTCGCGTCGTCGGTCCTGTCGATGGCGATCCGGCAGATCCGGCACCTGCAGGAGGTCCCCTCGGACTTCTTCCGCCTGCCGGTGTTCATCCTCACCTCGACGTTCTTCCTCATGCCCGTGCGGTTCCTCGGCTTCCTCCGGATGGCCCACGCGAGCGGCTGGGGCACCCGGGCCGGCGCGTACGCCGGCGGGGTCAGCGCTGAGCAGTCCGACGCCGGGCTCACCGTGGGTGGCGACGCGTCGACGGAGGGGCCGCTCGTCCCGACCGGGCTGCGGCCGCGGCGTGGCGTCGCCTCGAACCTGTCCGACGGACTGATGGCCGAGCTCGAGTCGCTGCACGGCAGCGCCCCCCTGGACGTCGTCGACTCCACCCCCGCCCCGGCGGCGGGCGTCGCGCTCCGCGAGCGCCGCACGACCCGCACCGCTCCGGCGCCGGCTGCTCCCCCGCAGCCCCGGCGCCACTACAACCCGAAGGCCGCGATCCCCTACCTGATCGCGCTCGTCCTGCTCAGCCTGGAGGCGTTGCTGTATGTCTGACCGACCCACGATCACCGAGAAGGCCGCAGCCGTGGGCCGCGCCTGGTGGGCGCCCACGATGGGCCGCATGACGGTCCAGGCGAGGATCGCGACCTCGACCATCGCGGCCGCACTGGTCGCCATCACGCTCATCGTGTGGACGTCGCCGGCCGGCACCGTGCCCGGCACGGCGTCCGCCGAGGCCGTGGCACTCGCGCCCAGCGCGAAGGAGGTCGCCCTCGCCAAGGAGAACGCGGCGATGCTCGCCGAGCTCACGACGAGCCGGTCCCAGGCCGCCGGCCTGCGCGCCGCACTGACCCAGGAGCAGGCCGGACGCCTCAAGGGCGCCCAGGACCGAGCCGACGCGAAGGCCGCACAGGCAGCTGCCGCCGCGGATGCGAAGCCGACCACCACGACGAAGGCGCGCACCACGCCCACGACGACGACCACGGCGAAGACCGTCACCGTCCGCACCGGGTCCGGGGCCGCGAACCCCACCGACCCCTCGCAGCCCGCAGGCTCCGGGGCGCCGGTCGTGACCAAGCCTGTCGCACCGACCAAGGCGGAGCTCCTGAACCCGACCAGCCGGTACTTCGGCCTGTACACCGCGCAGGCTCCGTTCAACTTCGCGACGTTCGACGACTCGGCCACGAAGCTCGGGCACACCCCGAACCTCGTCGGCTACTTCAGCGGCTGGGACAAGCCCTTCCGGGCCGATGCGGTCTCGCGGTCCTGGGAGCGCGGCATGCTGCCGATGCTCACGTGGGAGTCCCGTCCGAGCGACGCACCGAACAACGTCGTCGACGAGCCCGACTACACGCTCCCGACGATCCTTGCCGGGTCGCACGACGACTACCTGCACCAGTACGCGCGCGACATCGCGAGCCTCGGCCTGCCGATGGCGATCCGCCTCGACCACGAGATGAACGGCATCTGGTACCCGTGGGCCGAGCAGACCAGCTCGGGCGCGTCGATCAACGGCAACAGCCCGGGCCAGTACGCCGCGATGTGGAAGCACGTCCACGACATCTTCGAGGCCGAGGGCGCGAACCAGTTCGTCATCTGGGTCTGGTCCCCGAACATCATCAACAACCTCCCGACGACGCTGCAGAGCCAGAGCAACCTCGCCGGCCTGTACCCGGGCGACGACTACGTCGACTGGGTCGGCCTGTCCGGGTACGACCGCCCGCCGTACAAGACGGACAACAACGGGACGTTCGACTACACGTTCGGCCGGTCGCTCGCGCAGCTGCGCGAGCTCACGACCAAGAAGATCCTGCTCTCCGAGGTCGGCGCGTCGGAGATCGGCGGGCACAAGCCGGCCTGGGTGACGTCGTTCTTCGCGGCGTTCCACCAGCCCGCGAACGCCGACCTGCTCGGGTTCTCCTGGTTCAACATGGCCGTCTCGACGTACTCCGCCGGTGCGCTCATCACGAACGACTGGCGCGTCGACTCACGGCTCACCACGCTGCAGGCCTTCGCGGCCGGTCTCAACGACCCGGTCAACGGCTTCGGCGGAGCACTCCTCGCCGCAGGTCCGTCCGTCGCACCGGACCCCCAGACGGCGCCCGACGGCGTCGTGACCCCGACGGCCACCGCCACGCCCACGCCGACGCCCACCCCGACCGTGACCGCGGCCGCGGCACCGGCACCGACACCGACACCGGCACCGACACCCACCGCGACGGCGACCCCCACCGCCACCGCAGCTCCCACCGCCACGCCCACGCCCAAGGAGACACCGTGACCGACCTGCTGAACGAGACCGATCTGAGCACCACCCCGCTCGACGACGCCCCCGGACTGCGCATCAGCGTGTACGGCACGGGCTACCTCGGTGCGACGCACGCCGTCGCGATGGCCGAGCTCGGCTTCCAGGTCATGGGCGTCGACACCGACGTCCACAAGGTCGAGGCGCTCGCCGCGGGCAAGGTCCCGTTCTACGAGCCCGGACTGCCGGAGCTGCTCGAGAAGCAGCTGGCGACCGGCCGGCTGCGCTTCAGCGCCGACCTCGCGGCCGCCGCCGCGTGGGGCGACGTGCACTTCATCTGCGTCGGGACCCCGCAGCAGAAGACGAGCCACGCCGCGAACCTCAGCTACGTCGAGTCGGCCGTGAGCACGGTCGCGCGCAACCTGACGAAGGACGCCCTCGTCGTCGGCAAGTCGACCGTCCCGGTCGGCACCGCGGCAGGGCTGCGCACGCTCGTCGCGCAGCTCGCTCCGGCCGGCGTGGACGTCGAGCTCGTCTGGAACCCCGAGTTCCTCCGCGAGGGCAAGGCCGTCAACGACACGCTGCACCCCGACCGCATCGTCGTCGGCGGTGCGAGCGAGCGCGCCGAGGCGACCATGCGCCAGGTCTACGCGACCCCGATCGCCGAGGGCACGCCGGTCGTCATGACCGACCTGCCCACCTCGGAGCTCGTCAAGGTCAGCGCGAACGCGTTCCTCGCCACGAAGATCTCGTTCATCAACGCGATCGCGGCGGTGTGCGAGGCGGCGGACGCCGACGTGACGGTCCTCGCGGACGCGCTCGGCCACGACGTGCGGATCGGACGTCAGTTCCTCGACGCCGGCCTCGGCTTCGGCGGCGGCTGCCTCCCCAAGGACATCCGCGCACTCATGCACCGCGCCACCGAGCTCGGTGCGCACCGCGCGGCGGCCCTGCTGCAGCAGGTCGACGAGATCAACATGGGCCAGCGCGCGGCCGTCATCGACCTCGCGCTCGAGGCGTGCGGCGGCTCGGTCCTCAACCGCCGGATCGGCGTCCTGGGCGCCGCGTTCAAGCCCGAGACCGACGACGTGCGCGACTCGCCGGCCCTCAACGTGGCCGCGGCCCTGCACCTGCGCGGCGCGCAGGTCACGGTCTTCGACCCGCAGGCCGGCGACACGGCACGCAAGAGCTTCCCGACGCTGTCGTACGCGACCTCGATCGAGGAGGCCGTGGAGGGCAGCGACGTGCTGCTCGTGCTCACCGAGTGGTCGCAGTTCGTCGATGCGCACCCGGAGAAGCTCGCGTCGCTCGCCAAGGTCGCCCGGGTGATCGACGCGCGCGGCAAGCTGGTCCCGGCCGAGTGGCGCTCGGCGGGCTGGCAGTTCCGCGGCCTGGGACGCGCCGCGGCCTGACGCCGGCACGATCCGCCCGCACGCGGGCAGCCACAGCCCCGGGACGACCACCGTCCCGGGGCTGTGTCGCGTCCTCGGCCCGCCTCGCGTGCCGACCGTCCAACGAGGTGACCGCGTCACCCCCCCGGGCAGCGTCCCGTCGACACGGGCGCAGTCTTCCGCGTGTCACAGCCGGGTGCTGTGATGTGAGAACCGGGCAGATCCGCCCGGACCACCCACGAGGAGGACTCATGAGCATCCACACGGATCCCTGGCCCGAGGGCACGCCCGCCTGGGTCGACCTGATGGTGCCGGACCACCGCGTCGCCCAGGCGTTCTACGGTGCGCTGCTCGGATGGGAGTTCGACGAGGGCGTCCCGGAGACGGGCTACTACTCGACCGCACGCCGCAGCGGACGTGCCGCAGCCGGCATCGGTCAGCAGATGCCGGGGTCCCGGGTCGGCTGGACGACCTACCTCGCGGTCGACGACGTCGACGCGACCGTGAAGCGCGTGACGGAGGCGGGCGGCAGGCTGCTCGCCGAGCCGATGGACGTCATGGACCTCGGTCGGATGGCGATGCTCGTCGACCCGACCGGCGCCGTCGTCGGGCTCTGGCAGTCGGGCCGTCACACGGGCGCCGACGTCGTCAACGAGCCGGGGGCACAGGTCTGGAACGAGCTGATGACGCGCGACTTCGCCGGCGCCAAGGCGTTCTACGGTGCGGTCTTCCCCTACACGTTCGGTGACATGAGCGCACCCGGCTTCACCTACGCGACCATCGACCTCGACGGGCGGCCCGTCGGTGGCATCGGCGAGCTCGGTCCCGACTCCCCGGCAGACGAGGAGCCCGCGTGGTCCACGTACTTCGCGGTGTCGGACACGGACGCCTCCACGGCCCAGGCCGTCGAGCTCGGAGCCCAGGTGGTGTCTCCGCCCGCCGACTCCCCCTACGGCCGGCTTGCCTTCCTGCGCGGCCCGTCCGGTGAGGCGTTCGCCCTCATGTCCACCACCGAGCCGTCGAGCCCGCCAGCCTGACGTGCTCGGCATGACCGCGCCGGCGTCGGTCCGACGGCGCTCGGGCCGACGCGGCGCGATCGCGGTGCGTCACGGTCCGTAGGCTGAGGCCGTGGCCTTCGATCCGAACGCGTTCCGGCACGTGGCCGCCTCCGCACACGACCCTCTGCGGACGTTCCATCCGCGGCGGGCCGCGCTTGGCGTGCGTCGCCAGGACGCGCTCATGCGGCTGTTCCCCCGGCTCGGCTTCTCGGTGCACGACGAGGCCCAGGGGCGCATGCCCCTGCGCGCCGACGGCTCGCTCGACACGGACGAGCTCTTCGGCCGCACGGCGCCCGTCGTCCTCGAGATCGGCTCGGGCATGGGCGAGGCGACTGCGGCGATGGCGGCCGCCGACCCCGACCGTGACTACCTGGCCGTCGAGGCGCACCTGCCGGGCATCGCGCGGCTCCTCACGCTGGTCGAGGCGGCCGGGACCACCAACGTCCGGGTCGCGCACGGCGACGCCCTCGACCTCGTGCGCCGGCGCATCCCGGACGACTCGCTCGACGCGGTGCACATCTTCTTCCCCGACCCGTGGCACAAGACCAAGCACCACAAACGACGGATCATCCAGCCCGAGCTCGTCGCGCTGCTGCGTTCCCGGCTCGTCGTCGGCGGCACGCTGCACTGCGCGACGGACTGGGAGCCGTACGCCGCCGAGATGCTCCAGGTCCTCACGGCCGACCCCGGCCTCGAGAACGCGTTCGACGGGTTCGCGCCACGTCCGGAGAGCCGGCCCGAGACGAAGTTCGAACGTCGCGGGCTCAACCTCGGGCACACGGTCCGGGACGTCATCGTCCGCCGCGTGCGCTGACGACACCCGCGAGGTTCGCCGGGCCTACCGCGCCAGATCCGATGCGGAGGTCGACGAGTCCGGACGCCGCAGCTCGCTGGGCACAGGCAGACCGGGCTCGTGCCGGCTCACCCGGTTGCGACCAGCAACCTTTGCCGCGTACAGCGCGAGGTCCGCGGCCTCGAGCAGCTCGGGCGCGGTCCGGCCCGACCCAGGGGACGCCGCGACCCCGACGCTGACGGTCCACCGCACGTTCAACCCGCGGTCGGTCAACGCCTCGGACTCGCACAGCGCACGCAGCTCTTCCGCGCAGGCCGCCCCCGCGGAGGCGTCCGTCGCGGGCAGGGCCACGACGAACTCGTCCCCACCCCACCGGGTGATGAGCGCATCGGTCGGCATCGTCTTCAGAAGCCGCCGGGACATCGCGACGAGGACCGCGTCCCCCACGACGTGCCCGTGCCGGTCGTTGACGAGCTTGAACCTGTCGATGTCGATCATCAGCACGCACACGTCGTCGCCGGCAGCCGTCCCCGCGAGCGACGGGGCGAGCCACTCCATGCCGTGCCGCCGGTTGTGCAGATGGGTCAACGGGTCGCGGCTCGCCTGCTCGGCCAGGTCGCGGTGCAACCCCTCGATGAGGTCCAGCTGCGACAGCAGCTGCCGGTTGCGCGCGTTGACCTCCGTCACGTCGCGACTGACCAGGACCCAGCCGATCGAGTGCCCACGGCGGTTCGTCAGGCGCGACGCACGGATCTCCAGGTCTGCCCGCGTGCCGGCCAGGTCGACGGTGATGTCCACCGCGGCACCGTCGTCGCCGTGCAGCACCGCGGCCATCGAGACGTCGGCCGGCTCGGCCCGCAACGTCCGGAGGATCTCGTCTGCGGGCCGGCCGACGAGCGATCCACCGACGCCTCGGGTCGCATCGCGCCACAGCTCCTGGGCCGCAGGGTTGGCGTCGATGACCAGCCCGCGAGGACTGATGGCGACGACGATGTCGGAGACGCGCTCGAACAGCGTCTGGCGCGCGATCGGCGCAAGGCCGATGAGGTCCTGACGTCGGACCGAGTAGTGCAGGACGACCGCGGTGACGGCAAGCCCGAGCGGCGTCGGGTCCCCGAAGTCCCCCGCCATCCCCACGAGGTCGACGACGACGACGAGGATCGGAGCCAACGACGCGACGAGCAGGCTACGGAACTGCCGCCCGAAGATGCCGGGGAACCGCCACCACCCGAGCGCCACGAGGCCGAGTGCTGTCACGACCAGCCCATAGCTGTACGCCGTGTGAACCCAGAACAGCGGGCCGTGCTGCCACTCGTTCGGGGTGCTGAACGTGGCTGCGCCCGGCCCGCCGTAGAACTGCTGGTGCAGGGGGTTCGTCGCGACCAGCACGGTCACGACCAGCGGCTCGACCGCCAGTGTCGCGAGCAGCCGGCGCGTCGGCACCCAGTCGGTGCTCGAGGCGCTGCGAGCCAGGCAGAGGAAGGCGGCGACGATGGCGCCGATCGCCGGGAACGTCGCCGCGGCGGCGATCCCCGAGGCAGGTCCGCCGACGCCGGTGGCGATCACCGCGTCCGCGAGCGACCACCAGGCACCGCCGACCACGATCGCCACGAGCGAGGCCGCAGCGACGGGACGCTCTGCTCGTCGGGCCCAGATCCCCGACCCGACGTGCAGCAGCAGCACGGCTGCTGCGACGTAGGCAGCGGCGTGCCCGGCGTTGACCATGACTCCCGCCTCTCAGGCGGTCGCGCCCGCCCATCCTTCTTATCGGCTGCTCCTGGCCGCACCTGAGGACTGACGCCATCGCGACGGGCGGCGGCACGACGTGGCGCTCAGCAGCCCTGACGTGCCTGCAGTCGGCATTCGTGGACCCGACCCTCAAGGGCCATGCCCGGTCCGACCCGTGCCTGCGCGGTGTGCTCGCGTCCCCGGAGTACCGGGCCCTGTTCCCCCCTGAGCCGACGGACACGGCTCCGACGCGTTCCCTCAGGAGTCTCCGTTCCGCGCTTCGCACGTGGTGGGGCTAGCGCGGGAGGTGGCTCTCGATCAGGTCGACGATCGCGGGGTCGTCCGGCAGCGTGCGCGGCCGGAACCGGTGCACCTCACCGCCGGGCAGCACGACGAACTTCTCGAAGTTCCACGTGACGCGGCCGGCCTTGCCCTCGCGGTCCTTCGTCTTCTTCAGCTCGGTGTACAGGGGGTGCTCACGCCGGCCGTTGACCATGACCCGGTCGAGGACGGGGAAGGTCACCCCGTAGGTCGTCGAGCAGAACTGCGCGACCGCCTCGTTCGTGGACAGCTCCTGGAGAAACTGGTTGCTCGGGAAGCCGAGGGCGGTGAAGCCGCGGTCCTTGTACTTCTCGTGCAGCACCTCCAGCGTCGCGTACTGCGGCGCCAGCCCGCAGCGGGAGGCGACGTTGACGACGAGCACGACGTCGTCGCGGTGCTCGGCGAGGGACGTCGGCGACCCGTCCATCCGGTCGAAGGGGATGTCGTAGAGGTCCATTCAGCCCTCAACCCCACCGTGAGGACGCCTCATTCCCGCGGCGTCGCACCGGGCAGCGCGCACTGCTGACCCGGACCAACGTCGCGGACGACCAGGTCGCGCACGTCAGCCGTCGATGCGCGCCGCGACGTCAGCAGGGAAGCCGCCCGTCGCGACGGGTCCCCAGCGGGTCGGCGTGACACGGATCAGGCTCTTGCCCTGCACGCGCATCGCAGCGCGGTACTCGTCCCAGTCAGGGTGCTCCCCGGCGATGCACCGGTAGTAGTCGACCAGCGCGTCCTCGGCCTCGGGCATGTGCAGCACCTCGGCGTCGCCGTCGACCTGCACCCACGCACCGTCCCAGTCGTCGGACAGCACGACGACCGACACGCGTTGGTCGCGCTCGGCGTTGCGGGTCTTGGCGCGGCCGGGGTAGGTGGAGATGACGATGCGACCCAGGTCGTCGACACCGCCGCTCACGGGCGAGATCTGCGGGCGTCCGTCCTGGCGGGCCGTCGCCAGCAGCAGGTGGTGCCGTGGGCGGACGAAGTCCAGGAGCTCGGCCAGGTCAACGGTGCGGTTTGTCGCGATGGAACGGGCCATGGGTCGAGGTCAGGCCTCGCGCGTCTCGGGGGACCTGGTCAGCGCAGGGTCTCGCTC
>DASVMA010000303.1:0-8647 GCA_036384595.1 Cellulomonas sp.
CCCGGGCGCGGCACGTCGGGCGAGCGCCCTGCGCACCGCGCGGCTGCTCGCGAGGTCCTGACCGGGCGCTGGACCGCGAGATGATG
Organism: Cellulomonas sp.; assembly: GCA_036384595.1. GTDB lineage: Bacteria > Actinomycetota > Actinomycetes > Actinomycetales > Cellulomonadaceae > Cellulomonas_A. Next base: position 87 of record DASVMA010000303.1, read on the forward strand.
GGGCCCGTGCCGGCCCCTGACATCCACCCGATCACCGACCCGACCGACGAGCGGCTCGCCGACTACGTCTCGCTCACGGACGTCGCCCTGCGGTCGCGGCACGAGCCCTCCAAGGGCCTGTACATCGCGGAGAGCTCGACCGTGCTGCGGCGGGCTCTCGGCGCAGGTCATCGCCCGCGGTCCGTCCTGCTCTCACCGCGCTGGCTGCCCGACCTCGTCGCGACGCTCGCGTCGCTGCCCGACGACGGCACGACGGTGCCCGTCTACGTGGCGGAGCCGGACGTCCTCGAGGCGATCACCGGGTTCCACGTCCACCGCGGGGCGCTCGCGTCGATGCACCGCCCGCCGCTGGCGTCGGTCCAGGACCTGCTCTCTGCGGCTCGCGGAGGTACGGGAGCGCGACGCGTCGCGATCCTCGAGGACATCGTCGACCACACCAACGTCGGTGCGATCTTTCGCAGCGCCGCCGCGCTCGGGGTCGACGCGGTGCTCGTGACCCCCCGCTGCGCCGACCCGCTCTACCGGCGCTCGGTGCGCGTCTCGATGGGGACGGTGTTCCAGGTGCCGTGGACCCGGCTCGAGACGTGGCCCGGCGGGCTCGACGACCTGCGTGCGGCAGGCTTCACCGTTGCTGCGCTCGCCCTGGCCGACGACGCCGTGTCCCTCGACGACCTCGTGGCTGCGCCGCCCGAGCGTCTCGCGCTGATGCTCGGCACCGAGGGAGACGGCCTGTCGCGCGGTGCGGTCGAGGCCGCCGACCTGGTCGTGCGCATCCCGATGGCCGGTGGGGTCGACTCACTCAACGTGGCGGCGGCGTCCGCGGTCGCGTTCTGGGCGACGCGGACCTGATCCGGCCGTAGCGAGGTGCCCGGCCGGACCAACCGCGCCCGGCCGGACGAGCAACCTCTCAACCGTTACCGCTGGGCTGCGCGACCCTCGAGGAACGCGAGCATCGTCCGGACGCCGACGCCGGTGCCGCCGATGGGCGTGTAGCCGTGCGCCGCCTTCTCGTTGAACGCCGGTCCGGCGATGTCGAGGTGGGCCCACGGGGTCGTGCCGACGAACTCCTGGAGGAACAGCCCGGCGAGCAGCATGCCGCCGAACCGCTCACCGATGTTCGCCAGGTCGGCGACCTTCGACTTCAGGCCGCCCTTCAGGTCGGCGGGCAGCGGCATCGGCCAGAACAGCTCGCCCGACGCCTCGGCGGACGCGACGACCTCGGCACGTGCGCCGTCCGTCCCCATCACGGCCGAGACCCGGTTGCCCAGTGCGACGGTCTGTGCGCCGGTGAGGGTCGCGATGTCGAGGACGACGTCCGGCTTCTCCTCGATCGCGGCCACGAGCCCGTCAGCGAGGACGAGCCGGCCCTCGGCGTCGGTGTTGAGGACCTCGACGGTCTTGCCGCCACGGATCGTGATGACGTCCGACGGGCGCTGGGCAGTGCCCGACGGCATGTTCTCGGCGAGGCACAGCCACCCCGTCACGGCGACCGGCAGCCCCAGGCGCGCAGCGGCCAGGACGGTGTGCAGCACGGCGGCCGCCCCTGACATGTCCGACTTCATCGCGTCCATGCCCGCGGCGGGCTTGATCGAGATGCCGCCCGAGTCGAACGTGATGCCCTTGCCCACGAGCGCGACCTTCGCGGCCGGACGCGACGGCGAGTAGGCGACCTTGACGAGGCGCGGACCGCGGACCGAACCCTGACCGACGCCGACGAGGCCGCCGTAGCCACCGGCGACGAGCGCCTTCTCGTCGAGCACGGTCACCTTGACGGTCCCGGCCCGCAGGCCGGACTCCTTGACGGCAGCCTTGGCCGCGTCGGCGAACGCCGCGGGGTAGAGGTCGTTCGGAGCGGTGTTGACCAGGTCGCGCGTCGCGTGGACCGCGCCGGCGACGACCTCGGCGCGGGTGACGGCGCTCACCGCCGAGCTCTGACGGGAGAGGGGAGTGACGACCTCGATCGACGGCACGGGCGCTGACGTGGCCGCCTGGTCGGCGTTGCGGTACCGCGTGAAGGTGTACGCACCCAGCAGGGCGCCCTCCACGACCGCGGTCAGCTCCGTCAGGTGCCCGGCAGGCAGCGCGAGCGCCACGCTCGACGTCCCCGCGAGCTCACGCGTCGCGGCACCCGCCGCTCGACGCAGCAGCTCGGGTGTCACGGCCGCGGGGTCGCCGACGCCCGTCAGGACGAGCACCTTGGCCGACAGGCGGCCTGCCGTCGGGTAGCGGCGGACCTCGTCCAGGTCACCAGTGATCCCGAGCGCGCCTGCGCTGGCCGCGATCTCCGCGGCGATCTCCGCGGGGAGCTGGTCGGGGTCGAGCAGGCGCGGACCGGCGGTGGTCTTGGCGATCGCCACCACGAGGGCGTCGACGGCGAGGCTGGCAGGGTTCTTGGAGGTGAGAGTCACTCGAGGCACCTGGCGATCGTAGTCCGACGGCGTGGTCACGACGGGTGCAGACGCCCGGTAGCGTGACGAAGCGTGATCGGACCGGTGTCGCTCCTCGTGGTCGTCCTCTCCCTGGCCCTCGCTGCGTGGGCCCTGGTGTTCGTCATCCGCGACCGTGCGGTGGTCCTGCGTCAGCTCTGGGGCGGGGCCGTCGTCGAGGTGGTGCTGCTCGGCCAGGCGATCGCTGCGATCGTTCTGGTGGCCAACGGGACCGGCTCACCGGACCGCGCGCTGTTCGGCGGCTACATCCTCGTGCAGCTCCTCATTCTCCCGTTCGCAGCGATGTGGGCGTTCGAGGAGCGCACCCGGTGGAGCTCGGTCCTGCTGTTCATCGCCGCCTTCACGACGGCCTTCCTCGAATACCGCCTGCTTCAGATCTGGGGATCCTTGTGACACGAACCGACCCGCACGACACGTCGGGCCCGGCCGCGGCCCCCGCGAGCACGTCCTCCGGTCCCGGTCGAGCCCTCGTCGGCGTGTACGGGGTCTTCGCCCTGTCGGCGTCCGCGCGTGCGGGCTACCAGATCGCCACCAAGCTCGCGGAGGCGCCGCTCGCCTATGGGCTGTCCGCGTTCTCGGCGGTCGTGTACATCCTCGCGACGGTGGCGCTCGCGAAGGGGGGCGGCCGGTGGCGGCCGGTCGCCTGGTCGGCCGTGCTCGTCGAGCTCGTCGGCGTGCTCGTCGTCGGGTCGGTGTCGCTGCTCGACGCGTCGGACTTCCCCGCCAAGACCGTGTGGTCGGCCTACGGGCAGGGCTACGGCTACGTGCCGCTCGTGCTGCCGTTCCTCGGCCTCGCGTGGCTCTGGCACACCCGCTCGCGGAGCGCCGGCGATGGCTCGGAGGCCGTCGCCGACCAGTAGGTTGGACCGCGTGTACCGCCTTCTGTTCAACCTGGTCTTCCTTCGCATGAGCCCTGAGCGAGCGCACGAGCTCGCGTTCGGGCTGATCCGCACCGTCGGGCGCGTCCCCGTGCTGCGCGGTGCGATCGCTCGGCTGGCCGCCGCGCCCGCCGGAGGTGAGGTGCGCACGCTCGGGCGGACGTTCCCGGGAGCGTTCGGTCTCGCGGCCGGGTTCGACAAGAACGCCCGCGCGGTCGAGGGCCTCGCGATGCTGGGTTTCGGCTTCGTCGAGGTCGGGACCGTCACCGCGTACGCACAGCCCGGAAACGACGCGCCGCGGTTGTGGCGCGTCGTGGACCAGCAGGCGCTGCGCAACCGGATGGGTTTCAACAACGAGGGCTCGGCCGTCGTGGCCGCACACCTGAAGGCGCTCCGCAAAACCCCGACCGGCCGCGCGCTCGTCGTGGGCGTCAACATCGGCAAGACGAAGGTGACCCCTCCGCAGGACGCCGCGGCCGACTACGCCCTGAGCGCCGGTCGGCTCGCGCCGTACGCCGACTACCTCGTCGTCAACGTCTCGTCGCCGAACACGCCGGGGCTGCGCGACCTGCAGTCCGTCGACGCGTTGCGCCCGATCCTCGTGGCCACGCGCGAAGCGGCGGATGCGGCGACGTCGGCTGCCGGGCGACCGCGCGTGCCGCTGCTGGTCAAGATCGCCCCGGACCTGTCCGACGACGACGTCGACGCGATCGCGGACCTCGCGACCGAGATCGGCCTCGACGGCGTCGTGGCCGTGAACACGACGATCGCGCACCCGTTCGGCGAGGGCGGTCTGTCCGGCCCGCCGCTCCTCGCCCGCGGGCTCGACGTCGTCGCCCGGCTGCGCACCCGCCTCGGGCCCGACCCGGTCATCATCGGGGTCGGCGGCATCTCGGCACCGGCTGACGCGCTCGAGTACCTCGCCAACGGCGCGACCCTCGTCCAGGGGTACACCGGGTTGATCTACCGTGGCCCGTTCTGGGCCGCGCACATCAACCGTGCGCTCGCGACCGACGCCGTCCGCAGCACCAGGGGGAGGTCCTGATGGCCCTGCTGCCTCAGTGGGAGTGGGCGTTCGACGACGTCGCCGGGCGCGAGCTGGACCGCCCCGTGAGCCCCGTGTTCGCGAACCAGTACGACGCCGAGCAGTGGCTCGGTGAGCAGTGGCGGGTGCTCGCGACCCAGGGTGTGCACACCGCGCGGCTCCTCCACGACGGCACCCAGGCGACTCCGGCGTTGGTCCTGCGCGCCCCGTGAGCGTCGCGGACGTCCCGGTCGACCTGGCGCCGACCGTCACGGCGCGCGGTTCGCGTCGGATGACCCGGCGGACCGTCCAGCTGGCGATCGGCCTGGTGCTCTACGCGGTCTCTGTGACGGTCCTCGTGCGCGCGGGGCTCGGCACCATGCCGTGGGACGTGCTCTCGCAGGGCGTCGCCCGCAGGACGGGACTGTCGTTCGGCACGGTCACGTTGGCGATCAGCGCGGCCGTCCTGGTGGCGTGGTGGCCGTTGCGGCAGCGGCCCGGCGCCGGAACGGTCGCGAACGTGCTCGTCATCGGATTCCTCGTAGACCCGTTCCTCGCGCTGCTCGCGCTCCTGCCCCACCCGCTCCCGCGCATCGCTGCGGTGGGTCTCGTGGTCCTCGGCATCGGGCTGAACGGCCTCGCCACAGCGCTCTACATCGGGGCGCGGTTCGGCCCCGGTCCGCGCGACGGGCTGATGACCGGGCTCGTGGCCCGGACGGGACGGTCGACCCGGCTCGTGCGGACGAGCATCGAGGTCGTCGTCGTGGCGGCCGGCTGGCTGCTCGGCGGCACGGCGGGCGTCGCGACGCTGGCGTACGCGCTCGTGATCGGTGCGGTCGTCCACCCGCTGCTGCCGCGGTTCACGGTCCCGGTGGACGCCGCAGAGCGTTGACCGGCAGGGCCGCCCCCAGCGGGGGAGCGGCCCTGCACGGTTCTCAGCGGGCTGCGGGGGAGCTCTTGGCCGTCTCCGCGGGGTCGGTCACGACCGCGTCGCCCAGCACCTCGTCGATGCGGACGAGCAGCTCGGCGGGGATCGTGACCCCGGACGCCTTGGCGTTCTCTCGCACCTGCTCCGGTCGGCTCGCACCGATCAGCGCCGCGGCGACGTTGTCGTTCTGCAGCACCCAGGCGACGGCGAGCTGAGCGAGCGTGAGCCCGAGCTCGTCGGCGATCGGCCGGAGGTCCTGGACGCGCTGCAGCACCTGCGGGCGCTCGAGGAAGCGCTGGATCATCTGGGCGCCGCCCTTCTCGTCAGCGGCTCGGGAGCCGGCAGGCACGGGTGCACCCGGTGCGTACTTGCCCGAGAGCACGCCCTGGGCGACCGGCGACCACACGATCTGCGAGATGCCGAGCTCCTTCGAGGCAGGCACGACCTCGGCCTCGATGACGCGCCACAGCGCGGAGTACTGCGGCTGGTTGGAGATGAGCTGGAAGCCCAGGTCCCCAGCGAGCGCGTGGCCCGCCCGGATCTGGTCGGCGGTCCACTCGCTGACCCCGATGTAGAGCGCCTTGCCGGCGCGCACGATGTCGGCGAACGCCTGCATCGTCTCCTCGAGCGGCGTCGAGTGGTCGTAGCGGTGGGCCTGGTAGAGGTCGACGTAGTCGGTCTGCAACCGCTCGAGGGAGCCGTCGATCGACTCCAGGATGTGCTTGCGCGACAGCCCGGAGTCGTTGGCTCCGCCCGGACCGGTCGGCCAGTAGACCTTGGTGAAGATCTCGAGCGACTGCCGACGCTGCCCCTTGAGGGCCTCGCCGAGCACGCTCTCAGCCTTCGTGTTGGCGTAGACGTCGGCGGTGTCGAACGTTGTGATGCCGACGTCGAGCGCCGCGTGCACGCACTCGACCGCGGTGTCGTTCTCGACCTGCGAGCCGTGCGTGAGCCAGTTGCCGTACGTGATCTCGGAGATCTTGAGACCGGAGTTGCCGAGGTAGCGGTAGTTCACCATGGACCTACCGTACGTGGGGTCAGGCGGGGTACTCGCCGTGCTTGACCTGTGCCTTGGGAAGACGCGACCGGCGGAGCTGGAACACGCGCAGCACGCCGTACATCGTCGTGCCGCGCGGGATGGCGGCCGCACCGAACTTCGCGACGAGCTTCTTCTTCAGCGAGCGCCACATGAGCAGGACGTCGACCATCATCGCGAGGACGAACACGTACAGGAGGAGGAGCGCCAGGATCGCGAGGGTCGCGTTGACCTGGGCGAGCGTGAGCTGCAGGACGAGCAGCACCATCGCCACCGGCAGGAAGTACTCACCGAGGTTGTGGCGAGCGTCGATGTAGTCCCGGATGTAGCGGCGGACGGGGCCGCGGTCCTTGCTCGGCAGGTACCGCTCGTCACCGGTCTGCAGCGCGGCGAACTCCTTGTCCCGCTGGGCGCGCGCGGCGACCCGGGCGGCCTTGGCTGCGCCCTTGCGGTCCTCGGGGACGAGCGGGCGCTTGTTGGCCGCCTCCGCCTGCTTGCGCTTGGGCGTCGCGTGTCCCTTCCCGGCACCGGTGCCGTCGGGCGAGACATTGGCGCCATGGGTGATCTGCGCGCCTCTCCGCGAGGAGGGAGCGGTCACTGACGGGTTGGCCTTGCTGCGTCCGAACACCCCACCAGGGTAGACGAGTACGGTGGGCCACCGTGACGTCACCGACCTCCCCTGCACCCACGTCCGTCGAGCTTCTCCGTGAGCGGACGGCCCGCGAGTTCCCCCGCCTGCGCACCGACCTCGAGGCGCTGGTGCGCATCCCCAGCGTCTCCAACGCCGACTTCGACCAGGCGCACGTCGCGGACAGTGCCGAGGCCGTCGCCAACCTGCTGCGCGGCGCGGGGTTCGACGACGTGCGCATCCTGACGGCCCGCCGCTCGGACGGCCGTCCGGGCGCACCCGCGGTCGTCGCACGTCGACCCGCGCCGGTCGGGGCCCCGACCGTCCTGCTCTACGCGCACCACGACGTCCAGCCGCCGGGTGACGACAGCACCTGGTCCTCGCCCGCGTTCGAGCCCGAGGAGCGTGAGGGTCGGCTCTACGGCCGGGGCGCGGCGGACGACAAGGCCGGCGTGGTCGCGCACGTCGGCGCGCTGCGTGTGCTCGCCGACGAGCTCGCGGTCGGCGTCACCGTGTTCGTCGAGGGCGAGGAGGAGGTCGGCTCCCCGACGTTCACCGACTTCCTGCGCACCTACCGCGACGATCTCGCGGCCGACGTGATCGTGGTCGCCGACTCTTCCAACTGGCGGGTCGGTGTCCCCGGCCTGACGACGTCGCTGCGCGGGCTCGTCGACGTGGAGGTCGAGGTCGCGGTCCTCGACCACGCGATCCACTCGGGCATGTTCGGCGGTGCGATCCTCGACGCGCCCACCCTGCTCGCGCGGCTGATCGCGACGCTGCACGACGACGCGGGTGACGTGGCTGTCGCGGGGCTCGTCAGCGCGCCCGACCCCACGGTCGACTACGACGAGGAGGCGTTCCGCGCCGACTCCGGTGTGCTCGACGGTGTGCGCCTGGCGGGGACCGGTCCGCTCACTGCCCGGCTATGGACCCGGCCGGCCATCGCCGTGATCGGCTTCGACGCCCCGAGCGTGGCCCGCGCGTCCAACACGATCACGCCCCGCGCGACGGCCCGGCTGTCGATGCGCATCGCTCCCGGGCAGGACCCCGTGGCCGCGCACGCCGCCCTGCGAGCGCACCTCGAGGAGCACGCGCCGTTCGGTGCGCGCGTCACGGTGAGCGACGGCGAGCTCGGACGAGCGTTCCAGGCGCCGACCGACTCGCCCGCGATGGTGGCGGCGCGGTGGGCGTTCACGCAGGCCTGGGGCACGGACCCCGTCGACATCGGCATCGGCGGCTCGATCCCGTTCATCGCGGACCTGCTCGAGGTCTACCCCGACGCGGCGATCCTCGTCACCGGCGTCGAGGACCCCGACAGCAGGGCGCACGGCAGCGACGAGTCGGTCGACCTGGATGATCTGGAGCGGGTCGTGCTCGCCGAGGCGCTGCTGCTCGACCGGCTCGGGCGCCGGTCCTAGCGGCCGAGTCGGCCGAGGTCAGCCGCGGGGTCGGTGCGCGAGGTCGAGCGCACGTGCCCACGCCACCACGGCGTCGGGCACCGGCGGGCTCGCAGCGTCGACCGCGAACGCGTCGGCGACGTCAAGTGACGCTACCGTGCCGCCGGTCCGCGCGATGAAGCGCGCCGCAACCCATGCCTCGGCCACGACCTCGGGCGCAGCC
>DASVMA010000304.1:0-6063 GCA_036384595.1 Cellulomonas sp.
CGAGCTGCTCGAGGGCGACGAGCCTCCGCTGGTTCTCACCGTGTCCTCGAGCCCCGCCCTGGCGGCCCTGCGCGCGCGGCTCGGAGCCGACCGGGTCATCGAGGCGGGCGACACCGAGGTCGACCCCGAGCGCGCGCTCGCCGCACTGGCGGCGCGCGGGCTCGTGCGCGTCCTCACGGAGGGTGGGCCGCACCTGCTCGCCTCGCTCATGGCGAGCGATGCGGTCGACGAGCTGTGTCTCACGACGAGCCCCCTGCTGGTCGCCGGCCCCGCTGCCCGCATCCTCGACACCACGGCCTGGCTCGACCCACCACGCGCCGCCACACTGGCGCACCTGCTCCACTGCGACGGTGTCCTGCTCGCCCGCTGGCTGCTCGGTGGGCGGCCCACCTCCGACGACGGCACTAGGCTCACCCCGTGACCGACACGATCCTGGTCCTCACCGAGGACACGCTCGCTTCCGCAGACGTCGCCAACCTGGTGTCGCTGCACCCCGACGAGACGCTCGTCTACCGGGTGCTCGTGCCCGCCGACACCGCGCGCAACCTGCTCGTCTCGCTCGTCGACCAGCTGAGCCTCGGCGAGCTGCGCGACGCGCTCGACACCGTGCTCCGCCGCGAGCCGCCCCCCACCCAGGCGAAGGCCACGGCTGCCGACCAGCTCGCGGAGAGCCTCGCGGCGTTCACCGAGGCGGGGCGCACGGCCACGGGCGAGATCGTCGACGACGACCCGCTGCCGGCGCTGCGTGCGGCGGTCGCGGGCGGCGGGGTCCGCGAGGTCGCGGTGGTGACGTACCCGCACGCCGTCGAGGACACGTTCCACACCGACTGGGCGTCGCGCGCCCGCGAGGTGCTGAAGGTGCCGGTGCTGCACCTGTACGCCGGGACCAGCGAGCTCGGCTGACCCTCCACCGGCGAACCCGCAGCCCGAGGCCCGCAGACCGGGCGCGTCCTGTCGACCTCAGAACCCGGTCGACGTGACCTCGGGGTAGTACCGGCGGAACTTCCGGACCTGGTTGAGCAGCGCCGCCGTCACGTAGGCCCGTCGCCGCGGGAGGGCGTCGTGCCGGTACTGCAGCGGGTGCGTCACGGCGCGCGCGCGGATGAGCCCCCGCACCTTCGCCGCCAGCGCGGGATCCACGACGTACCGCAGCAGGAGACGGTGCGGGAGGATCGAGTAGAGGACCTCGCGGTCCACGACGACGGGCTCGACGGCGAGTCCCTCGACCCGGTCCTCGACGAGGAACCGGGTCGGGTTCGCCCCGGCTGCCGTGACGTAGTAGTTGTTGCGCCCGATGCGAGGGTTGACCTCGAAGAAGCGGAACGAGCCGTCCCGCGGGTCGACCTTCACGTCGAAGTTGGCGAAGCCGGTGTAGCCCGTCGCCGCGAGGAACGCCCGCGCCTGGTCGAGCATCGGGTCGATGCGGGTCGTGATCATCGCGGCCGGGTTGCCGAGGCCGGACGGGGTGTGCTCCTCGAGCAGCACGTGGGCCGAGCAGAGGAGCGTCGCCACACCCCGGCTGTCGACGTATGCGGTGATCGAGCGCATCTGGGTGTCGTCGCCCGGGATGAGCTCCTGGACGACGAACCTGCCGCGGAACCCCGCCCCGGCGAGCGAGTCCCACAGCGCCTCGAGCTCGGCGACGTCGGAGATCTCGAAGACCTTCTTCTTGCCGACGAACTCGACGTCCTGGTAGTCGGCGCTGCTGGCCGCCTTGGCGATCAGCGGGTAGGCGATGTCGACCGGCGCGGGGCTCCACCCGGGGACGTCCGCGTCGATGAAGTCCTGGACGAGGGTCCGCGGCACGCTGATCCCGAGGTCGACGGCGATCTGCGCGAACGTCGCCTTGTCGGAGATCCGGTCGAGGACCTCCTCCGAGAGGAACGGCACGATGTAGTACGCCTCAAGCTCGACACGGTGCTGGACGACGACCCGCACGAGCCAGTCGGAGTTCGCCAGGAGGACGAGCGTGCGGTCCGACATCTCCTTGCCGAGCTCGACGAGCCGGTCGACGAGCTGACGCGGGTCGTGACCGTCGGCGACGAGCGAGTTGTCGATCAGCCGGGAGTTGGCGACCGGTCCCAGTGCCGCGCCGGACACCACGATCGACCGGACGCCGTACGCCTCGTGGAAGGACCGGGCCAAGCCGTAGACGCCGATGTCCGCACCGAGGATGACCGGCTGCAGCGGCCCGCTCACGCCGGCGACTCGGTCCGGTCGCCGGACCACTCGGTGTGGAAGGTGCCGCCGCGGTCCGTGCGCCGGTAGGTGTGGGCGCCGAAGAAGTCGCGCTGCGCCTGGATGAGGTTGGCCGGCAGCCGCGGGGCGCGCACTCCGTCGTAGTACGCGAGCGACGACGAGAACGCCGGGGTGGGCACGCCGTTGAGCGCCGCCTGCGACACCGTCCGGCGCCACGCGCCGACGCCCTTGCCGACCGTCTCGACGAAGTACTCGTCGGCGAGCAGCAGCGCGAGACCGCTGTCACGCTCGTAGGCCTCGGTGATGCGGTTGAGGAAGCGCGCGCGGATGATGCAGCCGCCGCGCCAGATCCGTGCCATCGCACCACGGTCGATGTCCCAGCCGAGCTCGGCCGACGCGGCCGCGATCTGGTCGAAGCCCTGCGAGTACGCCACGACCTTGGAGGCGAGCAGCGCGAGGCGCACGTCCTCGATGAAGGCGTCCCGGTCGGTCACGTCCCACGTCCCCGCGTGGCCCTCGAGCGCCCGGACACCCGCCGCACGCTGCGGCACCGACCCGGACAGCGCGCGGGCGAAGGTCGCCTCCGCGATCCCGGTGATGGGCACGCCGAGGTCGAGCGCGTTCTGCACCGTCCAGCGTCCGGTGCCCTTCTGCTCGGCCTGGTCCAGGACGACGTCGACGAACGCCTGCCCGGTCTCGGCGTCGGTGTGGGCCAGCACGTCGGCGGTGATCTCGATGAGGAACGACTCCAGCTCGCCGCCGTTCCAGTCGCGGAAGATCTCGGCGATCTCCGCGGCTGAGGCGCCGAGCCCCTGGCGCAGCAGGTCGTAGGCCTCGGCGATGAGCTGCATGTCGGCGTACTCGATGCCGTTGTGGACCATCTTCACGAAGTGACCGGCGCCGTCGGGCCCGACGTAGGTGCAGCACGGGACGCCGTCGACCTTCGCCGAGATGTCCTCGAGGATCGGGCCGAGCACGGCGTACGACTCGCGGGATCCCCCGGGCATGATCGACGGGCCGAGCAGCGCGCCTTCCTCGCCGCCGGAGACACCCGAACCCACGAAGTGCAGGCCATGGGCCTTGAGCTCGCGCTCGCGTCGGATCGTGTCAGGGAAGTGCGCGTTGCCCGCGTCGATGACGATGTCGCCCTCGTCGAGCAGCGGGATCAGCTCGGCGATCACCGCGTCCGTGGGTCCCCCGGCCTTGACCATGATGATGACCTTGCGCGGCCGCTCGAGCGAGGCGACGAAGTCCGCCATCGACTCCGAGGCGACGAACGTGCCCTCGTCGCCGTGGTCCGCGACGAGCGACTGCGTCTTCGCGAAGGACCTGTTGTGCACCGCTGTCGTGTACCCGTGCCGCGCGAGGTTCCGGGCCAGGTTGCGGCCCATGACGGCCAGTCCCGTCACACCGATCTGAGCGGTTCCCACGGGGGCGCCTGGTGCGGTCATGAGGGGTGCTCCTTCGTCCGGGTCCACGTCGTCGAGACGACGGTCAGTTCACGGGCCAGCCTAACGGCGCGGGCGACACGACGACGCGGCGTGCCGGACCGCAAGACTGTCGCGGGTCGCACGTACGCTCGCCGATGTGATCCCCGCCGGACCCGACGACGCACCGCCCGCCTTCGTCCGCGCGCTGCGATCGCTCCGCGACGTCCAGCTGCGCCCCGAGATCCATCTCGAAGAGGTGCCCGGCCCGGCCCGGATCGCGCCCTACACCGCCGCGCTCGCCGCGGAGGTCCGTGCGAACGCCCGCGACGTCGAGGCCGACGACCTGGCGTCGGGGCGGTTCGTGGTCCTGCACGACCCGGCCGGCCAGGAGGCCTGGGACGGGACGTTCCGGCTCGTGACCCTGGTGCGCGCGTCCCTCGAGGCCGAGGTCGGCGCGGACCCGATGCTCGGCGAGGTCGCCTGGAGCTGGTTCGTCGACGCGCTCGCCGAGTCGGGCCTGGACGCGCACGCCGCAGGCGGCACGATCACGCGCGTGCTGTCGCAGAGCTTCGGCGCGCTCGACCGACGCCCTGAGCAGGTCGACCTCGAGATCCGCGCGAGCTGGACGGCTCGCGACGAGAACCTCAAGCCGCACCTGCAGGCCTGGGCCGTCCTGCTGTGCACTGCCGCAGGGCTCCCGCCCCTGCCGGCCGGTGTCGTCCCCCTCGCGCGCCGCCGCTGAGGAGGTCACCCTCCGCGCTCTCGCACGTCGGCGGTCGCCTGCGGCCCCAGGGCGACGCACTGCGCGGCGAACAGCGCGAGATCACAGCCTCAAGGTGATCTGCGGCCTTGCCGATGCCATGGCATGACGTTGGAACGCCGTGGGGAGGTAGCCGGGGGCATGGGGGCGCTGCGTGCACGGCCGCCCGTGCTGCGCGCCGTCCCGCCTGCCGGGCCCGCCCGTGCGAGCAGCATGAGGTCGGCCACCGCCGGACGCATGGTGGCAGCCGACCCCACGGACCGCCGCGCGATCGGCCAGATGTGCGTCGTGGTGACCAACCTCGCCGACGGCGACGGCCAGATCCTCGTGCGCAACCTCCGCAGGCGCGGCACCGGCCGAGTGATCCTGCTGGCGCGTCGCGCGAGCCGGCCCGAGCTGGTCGGGCTCCTCACCGGTGGGCTCCGGGGCGCGATCGCCTCGGAGTCGCACGCATCGATCCCGGTCGGTCCCCGAGGTCCGGCGTTCCCGACCGAGCGACCCGACCTGACGATGCGCGAGCTCGGGGTCCTTCGGCTCGTCGCCGACGGGTGCAGCAACCGCGCTGTCGGCGAGCAGCTCGGGTTGTCGGCGCTCACGGTCAAGAGCCACCTCGCCCGCATCTCGCGCAAGCTCGGGACCGGCGACCGGGCGGCCCTCGTCGCGATCTCCATCCGGTCGGGCATGCTCGACTGATCCCACCGATCCGGGTGCGCCCCGCGTGGCCTGCGCCGATGGGCACCGGGGTGCGCCTAGCCTGGGCACCATGCTCTCCGATCGACCGGCCGACGACGGCGCAGCTGACGACGCCGCCCTCGAGCCGGCCACCACTGCGTCCGGCGAGACCGACACTGCACCCGCCGTCGTCCCTCTGACGGAGCCCGCTGACGGCATCCCCCCTGTGGTGGACACCCTCGAGGAGCTGGCGCGGGTCGCCGCGGCGTTCGAGGCAGGCACGGGACCGGTCGCGGTCGACGCCGAGCGCGCGTCGGGCTACCGCTACGGGCAGCACACGTACCTCGTCCAGCTCCGCCGTGAGGGCGCCGGGACCGCGCTCGTCGACCCGATCGCACTGCCGGACCTGTCGATGCTGTCGGACGCGCTCGTGGGCGTCGAGTGGGTGCTTCACGCGGCGTCGCAGGACCTTCCGGGTCTGCTGGAGCAGAACCTGCGCCCGTCGCGCATCTTCGACACCGAGCTCGGCGCCCGCCTGCTGGGGCTCGACCGGGTCGGTCTGGCCGCCGTCGTCGCCGAGCTGCTCGGGCTCGGCCTCGCCAAGGAGCACTCGGCGGTCGACTGGTCGACCCGGCCGCTCCCGGAGCAGTGGCTGCGCTACGCCGCCCTGGACGTCGAGGTCCTCGTCGAGCTGCGCGAGATCATCGCCGAGCGCCTTGCGGTCGCCGGCAAGGCCGAGTGGGCGGCCCAGGAGTTCGAGGCCGTCAGGCTGGCTCCTCCGGCGACTCCCCGGGTCGAGCCGTGGCGCCGTGTGTCCGGGCTGCATGCGATCCACGACGCACGCCGGCTCGCCGTCGTCCGCGAGCTGTGGACGACGCGCGAGGAGAACGCCCGCCAGCGCGACATCTCGCCGGGCCGAGTCCTGCCGGACCATGCGATCCTCGCCGCCGCGCAGGCGTTGCCACGATCCGTGCCCCAGCTCGTCGCCCTGCCGGCGTTCTC
>DASVMA010000305.1:0-10183 GCA_036384595.1 Cellulomonas sp.
GCCTGCGACGCGGCGTCGGCGTGCGGGACCGTTGCCGGGAGCACGCCCCGGGCGGTCTTCGTCGCGAGCCGGAACGCGGGCACGAGCACGATCGGCTCGACGGCGGCATGCACCTCGAGCCGGACCGCACGCGGACGGACGGTTGCGGGTGCCGCGGCGTCGGGCTCGAGCCACGCGATCGTGGCGCCACCGAGGATCGCGGGCGCGGCGTTGTCGGGATGCCCCTCAAGAGCGTTGGCGATGGCGAGGACGGCGTCGTCGTCGAGCGCCTCGGGCTCGGCGAGCAGGGCCCGCGCGAGCATCACGCCGCCGACAGCCGCCGCCGCGGACGATCCGAGCCCCCGACCGTGCGGGATGCGGTTGACGCACGTCAGGTGCAGGCCCGTCTGCGGAGCCCCGACGTGGTCGAGCGCGAGCCGCAGCGCGCGCACGACGAGGTGGTCCTCACCGAGAGGGACCTCCCCCGCACCCTCACCTGTGACCTCGACCACGACGTTCGGCGATCCGAGCGCGCGCACGTCCAGGTCGTCGTGCAGCGCGAGCGCGAGGCCGAGCGCGTCGAACCCGGGGCCGAGGTTCGCGCTCGTCGCCGGCACGCGGACCCGTGCGTGGTCGTGCCCCAGGCGCATGGCGTGCCTCGCTCAGCCGAGCTCGAGCGCGTCGGCGATCGCGACCACGTCGGCGGACACGCGCATCGGCGTGACCTCCGAGCCGTCCGCCGTGCGCAGGGCCCACTGCGGGTCCTTGAGCCCGTGACCCGTGACGGTCACGACGATGCGCGCGCCCGCAGGGACGCGACCCTGCGCGGCCAGCGCGAGGATGCCCGCGACGCCTGCGGCCGACGCGGGCTCGACGAACACCCCGACCTGGCTCGACAGGATCCTGTGGGCCGCGAGGATCTGCTCGTCGGTGACGGCCTCGATGAGACCCCCGGACGTGTCGCGCGCGTCGATCGCCTGCTGCCACGACGCGGGGTTCCCGATCCGGATCGCGGTCGCGATGGTCTCGGGCTCGGTGACCGGGTGGCCCAGCACGATGGGCGCCGCCCCTGCCGCCTGGAAACCCCACATCGCGGGGGTCCGCGTCGCGACCGCCGGCAGCGAGCTGCCCGCGTCGAGCCCGGCGTACTCGCGGTAGCCCTTCCAGTACGCCGTGATGTTGCCGGCGTTGCCGACGGGCAGCGCGTGGATGTCGGGGGCGTCGCCGAGCGCGTCGACGACCTCGAACGCGCCCGTCTTCTGGCCCTCGATCCGGTCGGGATTGACCGAGTTCACGAGCTCGACGGGGTACGCCTCAGCGAGCTTGCGGGCCGCGACCAGGCAGTCGTCGAAGTTGCCGTCGACCTGCAGGAGTCGGGCGCCGTGCGCGATCGCCTGGCTCAGCTTGCCCATCGCGATCTTGCCGTCGGGGACCAGCACCGCGCAGAGCATGCCCGCAGCCGTCGCGTACGCCGCGGCCGACGCCGAGGTGTTCCCCGTCGAGGCGCACACCACGACCTTCGCCCCACGCCCCGCGGCCGACGAGATCGCCGTCGTCATCCCGCGGTCCTTGAACGAGCCCGTG
The DNA here is from genome assembly GCA_036384595.1 of Cellulomonas sp. GTDB lineage: Bacteria > Actinomycetota > Actinomycetes > Actinomycetales > Cellulomonadaceae > Cellulomonas_A. The sequence goes on from DASVMA010000305.1 coordinate 1,564, forward strand.
GGGTTCATCCCCTCGACCTTGAGGTAGACGTCCGCCCCGGTGAGTGCGGAGAGCGCGGGCGCAGGGACGAGCGGCGTGCCGCCCTCCCCCAGCGTGATCACGCGACGCTGCACGTGCTCCGGGAGTCGGTCGGCGTACTCGGCGATGACTCCTCGCCACTGGTGTGCCATCAGGCTCCCTCGACTCGCAGGACAGAGATGACACGGCGCACGGAGTCGAGCTCGGCGATCGCGGCGACCGTGCCCGCGAGCGCCTCCTCGGAGGCCTCGTGCGTCGTGATGATGAGGAGCGCGACACCGTCGCGACCCAGCGCCCCGGGGAGCTCGGGCACCTGACGGATGGCCTCGATCGAGACGCCGCGGTCACCGAGGGTCGTCGCCACCTGCGCGAGCACCCCGGGACGGTCGGTCACGTCGAGCCGGATCTGGTAGCGCGTCCGGGCTGCCGACGCAGGCAGCACCGGCAGGGCGGCGTACGACGACTCGACCGGACCCCTGCCGCCGAGCACGCGGTGGCGCGCGACCGACACGACGTCGCCGAGCACCGCCGAGGCCGTCGGCGCACCGCCGGCCCCGCGCCCGTAGAACATGAGCTCACCGGCCGCCTCGGCCTCGACGAACACGGCGTTGAACGCACCGCGGACGCCCGCGAGGGGGTGTGCGACGGGCACGAGCGCGGGGTGCACGCGCACCTGGATGCCGTCCCCCTGCCGCTCGGCGATCGCGAGCAGCTTGATCACGTAGCCCGTGCGCGCGGCCCACGCGACGTCGTCGGCCGTGACGGAGCTGATGCCCTCGCGGTCCACGTCGTCGATCGACACCCGCGTGTGGAACGCGAGCGACGCGAGGATCGCGGCCTTCGCGGCGGCGTCGTACCCCTCGACGTCGGCGGTCGGGTCGGCCTCCGCGTAGCCGAGCGACTGGGCCTCGGCGACGGCCACGTCGAGGTCGAGCCCCTCAGTCGCCATCCGGTCGAGCACGTAGTTCGTCGTGCCGTTGAGGATGCCGAGCACCCGCACCACGCGGTCACCGACGAGCGACTCGCGTACGGGCCGGACGATCGGGATCGCGCCTGCGACGGCGGCCTCGAAGTACAGGTCGACCTGCGCGGCGTCCGCAGCGGCGTACAGCGTCGGACCGTCCTGCGCGAGGAGCGCCTTGTTGGCGGTGACGACCGCGGCGCCGTGCGCGATCGCGCTGAGCAGCAGGCTGCGCGCCGGCTCGATGCCGCCCATGACCTCGACGACGACGTCGGCGCGCGTGACGAGCTCAGCCGCGTCCGTCGTCAGCAGCGCGCGGTCGACGACCGCGTCGCGATCGGCCTCGAGGTCGCGCACGGCGATGCCCACGAGCTCGAGCGGAGCGCCGACACGGGCTGCGAGGTCGGCGGCCTGCGTCACGAGGAGGCGCACGACCTCCGTGCCGACGACCCCGGAGCCGAGGACGGCGACGCGTAGTGGCGTGGGTCGTCCGGCAGCCGGCTGCCCATCAGGAGCTGTCACTGCGTCCGCCTCCGCCTCCGGGCCGCGCCCGGTCGGTCGTCATGGTCAAGGAGTCCGGTCAGCGGCGCGCCTCGCGGCGCTCTCCGGACCGCCTCAAAGGATAGGGGGCGTCAGCCCTGGTCGAGGGCCAGGAGGTCGTCCTCGGTCTCGCGACGGACGAGCACCCGGGTCACCCCGTCGGTCACCGCCACGACCGGTGGGCGTGGTACCTGGTTGTAGTTGGACGCCATCGAACGCCCGTAGGCCCCCGTCGCGGGCACCGCCAGCAGGTCGCCGGGGGCCACGTCGGCGGGCAGCTGGACCTCGTGCACGACGATGTCACCGCTCTCGCAGTGCTTGCCCACGACACGGCAGAGCACGAGAGGCGCCGTGCTCGTGCGCGACGCGAGCTCGGCGTGGTACTGCGCGCCGTACAGCGCCGGACGCAGGTTGTCGCTCATGCCGCCGTCGACCGCGACGTACGTGCGCACGCGACCGTCGTCGAGCGTCACGGGCTTGACCGTCCCGACGGTGTAGAGCGTGCAGGTCGTGGGCCCGACGATGGCTCGACCGGGCTCGACGGAGACGCGCGGGAGCGCCGTGCCGAGCTCGGCGCACGCCGCGTCGACCGCCGCGGCCATGTCCTTCGCGATCCGGTCCGGGTCGAGCGGCACGTCGCCCGGAAGGTAGGCGATCCCGTACCCGCCGCCCAGGTCGACCTCGGGGACGAGGTAGCCCGTCTCTGCGGCGAGCTCGGCGCGCAGCCGCAGCACCTTGCGCGCGGCCACCTCGAAGCCCGACGGGTCGAGGATCTGCGAGCCGATGTGGGAGTGCAGACCAAGCAGGCGCAGCTCGGGTCGGGCCAGCACCGCGCGCAGCGCCGCGACAGCAGGGCTCGGGGCGCCGTCCGGGCCGGGGACGAGCGACAGCCCGAACTTCTGGTCCTCGTGCGCGGTCGAGATGTACTCGTGCCCGCCGGCGTGCACGCCCGTCGTGACCCGGACCATGACCGGGGCGGGATCACCCCGGCGTGCGCGGACGGCATCCGCGATCCGGTCGACCTCGCCGAGGGAGTCGACGATGAGCCGCCCGACGCCGGCCTCGAGCGCGCGGCTGATCTCCGCGTCGGACTTGTTGTTGCCGTGCAGACCGATGTCCGCACCCGGGACGCCCGCGCGCAGGGCGACCGCGAGCTCGCCGCCCGTGGCCGTGTCGACGCGCAGGCCCTCCTCGTGCGCCCAGCGTGCGACCGCGACGGACAGGAACGCCTTGCCCGCGTAGTACACGTCGACCCCGGTCCCGATCGCCGCGAACGCCGCGGTGAACGCTCCGAGGTAGGCGCGGGCACGCGCCCGGAAGTCGGCCTCGTCGAGCACGTACACCGGTGTCCCGTGCTGCGCCGCGAGCGTCCGCAGGTCGACGCCCGCGACCGCGAGCGCGCCGTCGGAGCCGCGCGTCGTGCCGGCCGACCAGGGCGCGCCCGTCACATCCGCTCCGGCGCGCTCACGCCCAGCAGCTCGAGTCCGTTCGCGAGGACCTGGCGGGTCGCGTCGTTCAGCCAGAGCCGCGTGCGGTGGGTGTCCGAGACGACCTCGTCGCCGAACGGCGCGACCCGGCGCTGGTCGTACCACTTGTGGTACGAGCCGGCGAGCTCCTCGAGGTAGCGCGCGACGCGGTGCGGCTCGCGCAGCTCGGCCGCGTGCGCGACGAGCCCGGGGAACCCGGCGATCTGGCCGAGCAGCACCGACTCGGACGGGTGGTCGAGCAGGGTCGCGTCGAACCCGTCCGCGCGGTCCACGCCCGCCTCGGCCGCGTTGCGCGCCACGTTGACCGTGCGGGCGTGCGCGTACTGCACGTAGAACACCGGGTTGTCGTTCGTCGCGGTCACGAGCAGGTCGAGGTCGATGTCGAGGGTCGAGCTCGCGGCGGACCGCGCGAGCGCGTACCGGGCGGCGTCGATCCCGACCGCGTCGACCAGGTCGTCGATCGTCACGATGTTGCCCGCGCGCTTCGACATCCGGACGGGCTCGCCGTCCTTGACGAGGTTGACCATCTGGCCGATGAGGATCTCCAGGTTGACCCACGGGGTGTCTCCGAAGGCCGCGCACATCGCCATCATGCGGCCGATGTACCCGTGGTGGTCCGCGCCGAGCATGATGATCACGCGGTCGAAGCCGCGCTCGCGCTTGTCGAGGTAGTAGGCCAGGTCCCCCGCGATGTACGCGGCGTTGCCGTCCGACTTGATGATGACGCGGTCCTTGTCGTCGCCGAACTCGGTCGTGCGCAGCCACGTGGCGCCGTCGGCCTCGTAGATGTGGCCGAGCTCGCGCAGGCGAGCCACCGCGCGCTCGACCGCGCCCGACTCGTGCAGCGAGTCCTCGTGGAAGTAGACGTCGAAGTCGACGCGGAAGTCGTGCAGCTTCGCCTTGATCTCACCGAACATCTGGTCGACGCCGCGGGACCGGAACACCTCCTGCGCCTCGTCCTCGGGCAGCGTGCGCGGGTCCGGCTGGCCGTCCGCGATCGCGGTCGCGATGACCGAGTCGGCGATGTCGGAGATGTACTGGCCGCCGTAGCCGTCGAGGGGAGCCTCGGCGCCCATCGCGCGGGCGAGCAGCGAGCGGGCGAAGCGGTCGATCTGCTCCCCGTGGTCGTTGAAGTAGTACTCGCGCGTGACCTCCGCGCCGGCCGCCTGCAGCAGCCGCGCGAGCGAGTCGCCCACGGCCGCCCAGCGCACCCCGCCGATGTGGATGGGCCCGGTCGGGTTCGCCGACACGAACTCCAGGTTGATGCGCTCCCCCGCGAGCACGGTGCCGCGTCCGTAGGCGGCCCCGGCGTCGACCACGGTGCGGGCGAGCTCGCCGGCCGCGGCCGTGTCGAGCGTGATGTTCAGGAAGCCGGGACCCGCGACGTCGACCTGCGCGACGCCCGGGTGGTCGGCGAGGCGACGCGCGAGCTCCTCGGCGAACGCGCGGGGGTTCGTCCCGGCCTTCTTGCCGAGCTGCATCGCGACGTTGGTCGCCCAGTCGCCGTGCTCGCGCTGACGGGGTCGCTCGACGTGCACCTGCGCGGGCACGGCGGACGGGTCGAGCGCGAACGTGCCGTCGTCGACGGCGGCCACGAGGGCAGCACGGAGGGCCTCGGAGAGCTCAGCGGGGGTCACCGGACAAGGGTAGCGAGCCCTCAGCGGGCCCTCGTCCGCCCCACGTGTCCTCGAGCATGACGGGCCGGCACGCGACCCAGCCGGCCGCCAGGAGGACCCCGAGGGTGACGAAGAGCAGCCCGAACGGCAGCTCCCAGCGGCCCGTCGCCCCGTAGAGGACCCCGACGAGGAGCGGGCCGACGGCAGCGATGGCGTAGCCGACCCCCTGCGTGAAGCCCGAGAGCGAGACCGCGCCGGCCGACGTGCGGGTGCGCAGGTTGATGAGCGTCAGCAGCAAGGGGAAGGTGCCGGGGCCGAGCCCGAGCAGCACCATCCACAGCCCCACAGCGGCCCTCGGAGCCACCAGCAGCCCGGCGTACCCCACGACCCAGCAGCCCACGAAGGCCGTGGCGACCCAGAACGGGTTGCGCAGCCTGGTCGCGACGAGAGGCACACCGAGCGACGCAGGCAGACCGAGGATCGCGACGACCGCGAGCCACCGCCCGCCCGCGGCCTCGCCGTAGCCCGCGTCGACGAGGATCTGCGGGAGCCACGCGAACATCACGTACGAGTTGAGCGAGTTCATCCCGAACGTCACCGCCAGGCCCCAGGCGAGCGGGCTGCGCCACACCCTGCCCCGACCGCGGTGCCGGGAGTCGAGGGCGGCGGTGTGCCGTGGGGCCCTGCGCAGGATGCCCGCGAGCGCCGACCGGGCCGTCGCCGACCGCACGACGACGACGAGCCACGGAAGCGCCGCGACCAGCCCGACGGCACTCCACGAACCGAGGGCCACGCGCCAGCCGAGCCGGTGCGCGAGGGGGACGGCGAGGAGCGGGGGGATCGCTGCGCTGAAGGTCATCGCGACCGAGTAGACGGCGGTGACCGCACCGATCTGATCGGGGAAGTACCGCTTGACGAGCGGCGGGAGCAGGACGTTCCCCATCCCCATGCCGGCGAGCGCGATGACGGACCACCCGAGGAAGCCGGCCGCGGTCGTCGCACTCGAGCGCGCGACCTCACCGAGGACCGAGACGAGGGTTGCGACCACGAGGGTCGGCTCGAGCCCCAGGTGACGCGACACCATCGGTGCGAGCGAGCCGAACAGCGCGAACGAGGCCACTGGGATCGTGCCGAGCACGCCGGCGAGCGTCGGGGACAGTGCGACGTCGACGCGCACGGCGTCGAGGATCGGGCTCACGGCGGCGACGGCGATCCGCAGGTTGAGCGCGACGAGCACGAGCCCGACGAGGACGACGACGCGGCCCCGCCACCAGGCGGTGCGCCCTGTGAGTAACATCCGGACCAACTTCACGCTCGGTCTGACAGGGCGGCGTCGGGGCGAGTGGTGCTGCACCGGCACATGTACCAAGGAGAATACCTGGGATGATTCGTCGCACCGGATTGATCGACGGCGCGGTCGACACGCTACGTGAGCGGATCACCGCGGGTGAGTGGCCGGTCGGCACGCGGATCCCGCCGGAACCCGCCCTCGCGACACTCCTCGGGGTCGGCCGCAACACCGTGCGCGAGGCCGTGCAGTCCCTCGTGCACGCCGGGCTGCTCGCACGGCGCCAAGGATCGGGCACCTATGTCCTGTCCACCTCCGAGCTCACCGTGACCCTCGGCCGGCAGATCGCGGACGCGCACCAGCGCGACGTCGTCGAGGTCCGCCGCAGCCTCGAGGTCGAGGCCGCCCGCCTCGCCGCGCACCGGCGGACCGCGACCGACGTCGCACTGCTGCTCCAGATGCGAGACGCCCGCGCCCGCGCGCACGCCCTCGGCGACCTCGACGCGATGGTCTCGACCGACCTCGAGCTGCACCTGGCGATCGCGCGCACGGCCCGCAACCCCGTGCTGCTCTCGCTGTACGAGAGCCTCCTCGACGCCATCAGCGCGAACATCCGGTTCAACTTCGAACGACCCGTCTCCAACGAGTCGGACGACACAGGCCACGACGACCTCGTCGCTGCGATCGGCGCGGGCGACGTGCCGCGGGCCGTCGCTGAGGTCGAGACGTATCTGTCTCGGCAGCTCGCGCGGGGGTGATCCCGGCTGATCTCTCAGCACGCGTCGGCAGCGCCCGCCGACGCGTGCTGATAGTCTCGTGCACCGCATCAGCTGCAGGTCGATCGTCCTTCTCCGCGGAGCTTCCGTGGAGCCGGGCCGGACGGTCCGCGGTTGTCGCCGGCCCGCGTAGCTCAGTGGATAGAGCGTCCGCCTCCGGAGCGGAAGGCCGAAGGTTCGAATCCTTTCGCGGGCACCCCTCATCGTGTGGCACGACCTTGCGCCACCACCTGCTCGTCACGACCTGCTGCTCACGAGGTCGCGCCGTCGCAGAGGTAGACCCCGTGCGAGACCGGATCACCGCGCGACCCGGCCGGTACCGCCGAGCGCGACTCCCCGGGAGGCCCCTTGAGTCACGTCGAGCTGTTCGCCCTCGTGGTCGGCGCCGTCGGCATCACCGCACTCTGCCGCCGATGGGGCTGGTCCCCGCCGCTCGTCCTCGTCGCTGCCGGGCTCGTGGTCTCGTTCGTGCCCGGGGTGCCGCGCTTCGAGGTCGACTCGAAGATCATCCTCGAGTTCGTGCTGCCGCCGCTGCTGTACTCCGCCGCGCTGTCGAGCTCCTACCAGGACTTCCGCAGGTCGCGGAACTCGATCCTGCGGCTCGGCGTCGGGCTGGTGCTCGTCACCGCGGCAGCGGTCGCCGTGGTCGCGTGGGCCATCGTCCCCGAGCTGCCGATCACGGCGGCCCTGGTGCTCGGTGCGGTCGTCGCTCCGCCGGACGCCGTGGCCGCGGTCGCCGTCGGCCGCAGGCTCGGCCTGCCGCGACGGGTCATGACGCTGCTCACGGGCGAGAGCCTGATCAACGACGCGACGTCGCTCACGCTGTACAAGGTCGCCATCGCGGGCGTCGCGACCGGGGCGGCCGTCCCGTCCACGGGCGTGCGGGTCTTCATGGTCGCCGTGCTGGTCGGCACCGGGCTCGGCCTCGTCATCGGCTGGGTCGTGCACCGGCTGCGGCTCCACCTCGACGACCCGGTGGTCGCGTCGACGATCGGGCTCCTCACCCCGTTCGCCGCATACTGGGCCGCGGAGACGCTGGGCGGCTCGGGCGTCCTCGCGGTCGTCGCCGCGGGTCTCTACCTCGGCCACACCGCACCTCAGGCGGGGTACGCGACGCGGCTCTACGAGACGCCGGTGTGGTCGACCGTCGACCTGCCGCTCGAGGCGTTCACGTTCGCTCTCATCGGCGTCCAGCTCAAGTGGGTCCTGGGCGACGTGATGGCGTCCGACCAAGGGCTCGGCATCGCGATGGTGCTCTCGCTCGCCGTGCTCGCCACCGTGGTCCTCGTCCGCCCGCTGTACGTGTTCGCGACCGCCCGCGTCGACCTGATCCGACTGCGCGGCAGCCACCGCACGCCGCACGACGCGCTCGCGACCTCCGAGCATGCCGTCGTCTCGTGGGCCGGCATGCGGGGTGTCGTGACGCTCGCCGCTGCGGCCGCGATCCCCGCGACCGTCAACGGGGCGCCGTTCCCTGCCCGCGCGACCCTCCAGCTCGTCGCCTACGCGGTCGCGATCGGGACCCTGCTGCTGCAGGGGCTCAGCCTGCCGTGGGTGATCCGGCGGCTGAGCGTCGAGGAGCACGACGACGCCGAGCGCGACGCGGCGCAAGAGGCCGAGCTGCGCCTCGCGACGGCGGCGGCTGCTCAACGGGTCATCGAGAGCAAGACGGAGGCCTGGTCGCGCGAGCTGGGCGCGACGCAGGCGAAGGCCGTGACCGAGGCTCTCGTGCGCGCAGGAAACGTGCGCGCACAGGCCGCGGCTGCGATGCTTGACCCAACGCGCGGTGATGACGACCCCGCTCTCGCCGGTGCACCCGTCGCCCCGGTTCGAGGCAAGCGGGGCCACCGCCTTCGCCGCGAGATCCTCGCCGCCCAGCGCCGTGTGCTCGTCGCCAGGCGCGACGCCGGCGAGCTTGATGAAGCAGTCATGCG
>DASVMA010000306.1:0-5924 GCA_036384595.1 Cellulomonas sp.
CGGCCAACGTCGAGTCGTCGGCGTCGCGCCGCAGCACCTGGTCGCGCGTGGCGCGCACCGCGGCCGCGTCGTCGGACCCGTGCACGACGAGGGCCCGGCGGGCCAGGCGCGCCTCCTCGCTCGCGGTGAGCAGGATGCGCACGTCGGCGTCGGGGGCGATCACGGTCGTGATGTCCCGACCCTCGGCGACCACGCCTCGACCGCCCGAGAACGACGACGGCACCCGCTCGGCCGCGATGGCCTCGCGCTGGAGCCGGCCCAGCTCGGCGCGGACCTCGAGGTTCGTGGCGACGGCGGAGACGGCGGACGAGATCGCGGTCTCGCGGATCGCGGCGTCGATGTCGGTCCCGTCGACGCGGACGCTCGGTGCCGCGGGGTCGACACCCATCTCGAGCGGGAGACCGCGGACGAGGGCCGCGACGGCGGACGTGTCGGTCAGCGGCACGCCCTCGTGGAGGCACCACCAGGTCGCGGCGCGGTACATCGCGCCCGTGTCGAGGTAGGCGAGGCCGAGCCGCGACGCGACCTCGCGCGAGACGCTCGACTTGCCCGAGCCCGACGGCCCGTCGATCGCGATCACCAGCGCGGGCGGTCGTCGGTGGTGGGCGGTCACGCCCGTGATGTCCGCGCTCAACTCACCAGGCTCCATCCGCGGGCTGCGAGCTCCGCCTCGAGGTGCTCGGACCTGCCCGGCAGGACCGAGATGTTCGCCATGCCGACGGGCCGGCCGGCCGCGTGCTCGAGCTGGAGGTCTTCGAGGTTCACGCCGGCATGACCGACGTCGGCCAGGAGTCGGGCCAGCTCACCGGGCGAGTCCGGGACCAGGACCGTGACGACCTCGTACACGCGGGGCGCGCCGCCGTGCTTGCCGGGGATGCGTGCGACGCCGGCGTTGCCGCGGGCGATCGTCTGCGCGATGGTCGACAGCGCACCTCCCTCGACCGTCTCCGGCCCGGTCGCGGCGTCCGCGAGGCCGAGCGCCGCGATGACGCCGTCGAGGTCGCTGCGCAGCCCGACGAGCACCTCGCGGACGGCGCCGGCGTTCGCCGCGAGGATCGAGGTCCACAGGGCCGGGTCGCTCGAGGCGATGCGGGTCACGTCACGCAGGCCCTGGCCCGCGAGCCCGAGCGCGTCGTCCGACGCGTCACGCAGCCGTGCCGCCACGAGGCTCGCCATGACCTGGGGGACGTGCGAGACCACCGCGACCGCCGCGTCGTGGTCGGCGGCGGACATGGCCACCGGCTGGGCCCCGAGGTCGACCGCGAGCGCGCGGACCGCGAGCAGCGCCTCGGGCGAGGAGGACCCGGAGTTGACCACGACCCACGGCCGCCCGACGAACAGGTCGGGCAGGGCCGCTGACGGTCCGGTGCGTTCACGGCCCGCCATCGGGTGCGAGCCGACGTAGCGCGTGAGGTCGGCACCGGCGGCGCGCAGCTCGGCCAGCACCGTGCCCTTCACGCTCGCGACGTCGGTCACGACGGCATCGGGATGCGCGGCCAGCTCGGCGAGGACCACGTCGGCCGTCACGTCCGGGGGTGCGGCCACCACGACCAGGGTCGGCGGGGCGTCGTCGGGAGCGGCAGGTCGGCCCGCCCCGACCTCGCGAGCAAGCGCGAGGGCCGTGCGCGACGGGTCGTGGAGCACGACCTCGACGCCGCGTGTCGTCAGCCCGAGCCCGACGGACGCACCGAGCAGGCCAGTGCCGACCACGCGCACCGGGCCGCGCGTGGCGACCGTTGAGTTCACATGCCCACCCGCGCCATGAGCGTCCCGAGCTCGACCTGGCCGAGCACGCGCGTGTGGCCCGTGCGCAGGTCGCCGAGCTTGATGGGACCGATCTGCGTGCGCACGAGCCGCTCGACCGGGAACCCCAGCTCGTCGAAGATGCGGCGCACGATGCGGTTGCGGCCCTCGTGCAGCACGATCTCGACGAGGCTCGCCTGCGGGCTCAGGTCCACGACGCGGAAGTCGTCGACCTTCGCCAGCCCGTCCTCGAGCTGGACACCCTTGAGCAGCCGGTTCGCGATCGACCCCGGCACGCGGCCGTCAAGGTGCGCGAGGTAGGTCTTGGGGACGGCGTGCGACGGGTGCGCGAGACGGTTCGCCAGCTCGCCGTCGTTCGTCAGCAGCAGCAGCCCCTCGGTCTCGGCGTCGAGCCGGCCGACGTGGAACAGCCGCTCGCTGCGGTTCGCGACGAACTGCGCGAGCGACGGGCGGCCCTCGGGGTCGTGCATCGTCGAGACGACACCCAGGGGCTTGTTCAGCGCGATGGTGATGAGCGAGGTGTCGAGCTGGATCCGCATGCCGTCCACGTGGATGACCGCGCGCTCAGGGTCTACCCGCAGGCCGAGCTCACGGACGAGGACGCCGTCGACGGTCACGCGCCCGGCCTCGATGAGGATCTCGCAGCTGCGGCGCGAGCCGAGCCCGGCCGTGGCCAGGACCTTCTGCAGCCGCACGCCGTCGGGCACGTGGACGTCGCGCTGCGGCGCAGCAGGAGCCGCGGGACGGGTCGTCCTCGGCGGCCTGCCGGCGCCGGGACGGGCAACGTGCGGCACTCCCTCACGGGCGGGACGGGCCGAAGCTCGGTTGCTGCCGGTTCGGGGGGACTCCCCGCGGAGCTGGCCGGTCCGGCCGTCACGTCGTTCGTCTGCAGCACTCATCGTGTCTCTCCGCTTGCGGTGTCCACGCCTTCGAGCGTGTCGATATCGGGCAGGTAGGGCGCGAGCGGCGGCATCTCGTCGAGACTCGCCAGCCCCATCCGTTCCAAGAAGTATCCCGTGGTCTCGTACAGCAGGGCACCAGTCGACGGATCCGCGCCCACCTCGGTGACGAGCCCGCGCGCCGTCAACGTCCGCACGACGCCGTCCACGTTGACACCGCGGACGCCCGAGACCTGCCCACGAGTGACCGGCTGGCGGTAGGCGATCACGGCGAGCGTCTCGAGCGCCGCCTGGGTCAGCCGGGCCGTCTGCCCCTCGAGGACGAAGCGTCCGACGACGTCCGCGTACGTCGGCGCGGAGTAGATCCGCCAACCGGCGCCGGCGAGACGCAGCTCGAAGCCTCGGACCCGACCACCGTCCGCGCCCCGGTACTCGGCGGCCAGCTCGGCGAGCAGCGCCTCGACCCGGCTCGTCGGGAGGGCGAGGACGGATGCGAGCCGCACCGAGGGGATCGGCTCGTCCGCGACCATGAGCACCGCCTCGAGTGCGGCGAGCGCTCCGCCGGGCAGGTCGTCCACGTCGAACGCGAGCTCGTCGGCCGCGGGGTCGGGAGCCGGCGAGCCCGCGGGCGCGACGCTGGGGTCGTCGGGCGCGACGCTGGGGTCGTCGGGCGTGACGTCGGCCGGACCGTCGGGGGTGTTCTCGGTCATGCTGTCGGCTCCTGCGTGTCGGGCCCACCGGGGGCGTCGGTGGCGTCGAGGGCGTCAGGCGGGGCGTCGAAGTCATCGGATACGACGATGTCGCCCTCGTCGGACCCGGTCCACCGCACCGTCAGCTCCCCGAGCGGGGTCACCTGGTCGAACCCCACCGCGCCCTCGCGGAACAGCTCGAGCAGCGCCAGGAACCGCACGACGATGACGAGCGTCGAGCCGGCGTCGTCGGTCAGGGCCCGGAACGACGCCGCGCCGCCGTGACGCAGCCGGTCGACGAGCACGGCCGCCTGCTCGCGCACCGACACCGTCGGCGCGTAGACGTGGCTCAGGTCGACGCCGGGGGGCAGCGCGCGTGGTGCCAGCGCCTTGGCGGCCAGCACGGCGAGCTCCTGCGGGCCGATCTGCCACACGAGCTCGGGGAGCAGGGCCGCGAGGTGCGGCTCGAGCGTGACGGTCCGCGGGAACCTCCGGGCCTCCGACGCGAGCCGCTCGCCGAGGTCCGCTGCCACGTCCTTGTACGCGCGGTACTGCAGCAGCCGGGCGAACAGCAGGTCGCGCGCCTCGAGGAACTCCAGGTCCTCCTCGTCCTCGACGTCGCCCGACGGCAGCAGCCGGGCCGCCTTGAGGTCGAGGAGCGTCGCTGCGACGACGAGGAACTCGCTCACCTGGCCGAGGTCCCAGGACTGGCCGCCGTCGGCCCCTGTGCGCTCGGCGAGCCGGATGTAGGCGATGAACTCGTCCGTCACCGTCGCGAGCGCGATCTCAGTGATGTCGAGCTTGTGCTTCGAGATCAGCCCGAGCAGCAGGTCGAACGGTCCGGAGAAGTTGGTGAGATGGACCTCGAAGCTCGCTGTCCCGGACGCCTCCGCGACGGGGCTAGGCGGCGTCGCCACGGGCGACGAGCTCACGCGCGAGCTGACGGTAGGCGATCGCACCGGGGTGGGTCGGTGCGTACGTGGTGATGGGCTCCGCCGCGACCGAGGAGTCGGGGAACTTCACCGTGCGACCGATCATCGTGTGCAGCAGCGTGGAGCCGAACGCCTCGTTGAGCCGCGCCACGACCTCGCGCGCGTGCAGGGTTCGCGGGTCGTACATCGTCGCGAGGATGCCGTCGACCTCGAGGCGAGGGTTCAAGCGGTCCCGGACCTTCTCGATGGTCTCGATGAGCAGCGCGACGCCGCGCAGCGCGAAGAACTCGCACTCGAGCGGGATGAGCACCCCGTGCGCGGCGGTCAGGGCGTTGACCGTCAGCAGCCCCAGGGACGGCTGGCAGTCGATGAGCACGACGTCGTAGTCGTCGAGCGCGGGCCGCAGCACGCGCGCGAGGACCGACTCGCGGGCGACCTCACCGACGAGCTGGACCTCGGCGGCGGACAGGTCGATGTTCGACGGGAGCAGGTCCAGACCGGGGATCGCGGTCGGCCGGATGAGCTCGCTGAGGACGGCCGTGCGCTCCATCAGGAGGTTGTAGACGGTGCGCTCGAGCTCGTGGGGGCTGATCCCGAGACCGACCGATGCGGCGCCCTGCGGGTCGAAGTCGACGATGAGGACGCGGCGGCCGTACTCGGCGAGCGCGGCCGCGAGGTTGATGGTCGTCGTGGTCTTGCCGACGCCACCCTTCTGGTTGCACATCGCGATGACGCGCGCGGGCCCGTGGTTGGCCAGCAGCGACGGGACGGCGAACTCCGGCATGGGTCGTCCTACCGGGTCCAGCGGCGTCTCGATCGTCTCCTCGGTTGTCACGCGGCCAACTTACCGGAGCACGAGCGCGTTGAGGCCTGCGACAGACCGGCAGGACGGCGACCGATCACCACGGCGCGCCGGGCGCAGGGGGCGGGCTCCCGTGCTCGGCTGCGTGCGGGTCTCTCCGCAGGGCGCGCGGGTGCGCCGTGGCGTAGACCTCGCGGAGGGTGTCGCGGGTCACCAGGGTGTAGATCTGCGTGGTCGTGACCGACGCGTGACCGAGCAGCTCCTGGACCACGCGCACGTCGGCCCCGCCCGCGAGCAGATGGGTCGCGAACGAGTGCCGCAGCGTGTGCGGCGAGACGTGCGCCGCGCCACCCAGGTGGGCGCGCTCCGCGGCTGCGCTCAGCAGCCCCCAGGCGCTCTGACGGCTCAGTCGCGCGCCGCGGGTGTTGAGGAACACCGCCGGTGTCCCCCGGCCCTCGCCCGCCAGGGCCGGCCGGGCGCGGACGAGGTAGGCTTCGACCGCGTCGACCGCGTAGCTGCCCACCGGGACCACGCGCTCCTTGCGGCCCTTGCCGCGCAGCCGGACCGAGGCCCGCCCATGGGTCAGGTCGATGTCGTCGATGTCGAGGCCGACCGCCTCGGAGATCCGGGCGCCCGTCGAGTACAGCAGCTCGAGCAGCGCGCGGTCCCGGAGCGGCACGGGGCCGTCCCCGACGCTCGCGGCCTCCAGGAGCCGCTCCACGTCGGACGTCGAGATCGCCTTCGGCAGCCGCTTCGGCTGGGCGGGCGGGCGCACGGACCTCGCGGCGTCCGCACCCGTCCGCCCCTCGAGCGCGCAGAACCGGTGCCACCCCCGCAG
>DASVMA010000307.1:0-1540 GCA_036384595.1 Cellulomonas sp.
GCGGCGGGCCGACTCGGTGCGGGCCGCGTGCCCTTCCGGTGACAGGTCCGTCATCTCGTGGTCATGGCCTGCGATCCCCATGGCGGTCGCCGCGAGCGGGTCGAGAGCCGCCGAGGTGGCGACGTAGGCGTCGGCGATCGCATCGATGGGAGAGGCGTCGCGGTGCCGTGTCGAACCCGGTCCTGAGGTGAGCATGGTCATTGCTTGACCATATCGTCAGGCCGCGTGGCGCCCTCTCACTTCGCGGGGCTGGCGTCTGACGTGCCCGAGTCGGTGGCCTCGTCCTGCACCTTGCGCGCCCGTGCCTCGAGGAGGTTCGTGATCGGCTCCTGCGCGATGCCGAACACCACCGCGGCGATCAGCAGCTCAGCCTGCGAGGTGATCGGCGCGATCCCGATCTTCGTGCCGCCCTGGGCCAGGAGCAGCCCCACGAGCGCGGTGATCCCGCCGAGCGGGAGGCGCATCGCGGTGAGGGCCGGTGTGAGGCGGTAGGCGGACGTCGTCGGCGAGCCCTTGCGGATCGCGGCGATCGCGACGAGCAGAGCGCCGAGCAGGCCCGCGACGACGACGACGAGCACGTCACGCGACGTCGGGGTCGATCCGGCGGCCTGCAGGCCGGTCGGGCACAGCGGCACCGTCGCTGAGGTGGCTCCGTCGGTCGCCTCGGTGCTGCTCGCCTGCTCGAAGCACAGCGGCACGACGGCCGGCCAGTGCGTGAGGGCGAGGCAGAGGGCCGCGAGCGTCGCCACGACGCCCAGCGCCGTGAGGTAGATCCGGTTGCGCCACGCTCGCAGCGCGATGTAGCGCTCGTCGGCCCGCTCGTACGCGCCGCGGATCGTGTCGGAGATGAGCCAGCGGTCGCCGTCGTGGGGCTTGCCTTCGGCCAGGCGAGTCTCGAGGGCGTCCGCCTCGATCGCGACGCGCCGGCCGTCGGTCGTCGGCAGGCCCGCTCGGGCAGCGTCCTTCGCGAAGGTGCGCAGCCGGGGGAGCTCGCTCGCCGGTGCGATCACCGGCATGAGCGCCCGGGCCTCGTGCACGCGCTGCCAGGCGCGCTCGACGCGGCACCCGGACCAGCCCTCGCGCAGCGTCGACGGTCGAGTCCCGCAGGCGGTCTTCGCAGCGTTCAGAGTCGACCGTAGCCGCGCCCCGGTGGCGCCGGTCACGAGCTGCTGCTCGTAGATGTCGAGCTCGGCCTCCATGGCCTCCACGCGGCGCAGCACGCCGAGGCGCCACCCTACGGTCGGCGGGGCCGATGCCGCGGGCGACGGTGGAGCCGGCGGCCCGCCGGTCCGGGCGGGGCTGATGACGGGTGGTGCGGGCCCGACGCGACCCGAGACGACGGTGCGACCCGAGACCACGGCGCCCGGCGACGTCCGCCGCTCGAAGATCGAGACCCGATGCATGACGCGCATGACGACCCCCTGCCCACTGCCCCGTGAGGACACTCCCCGTCCTACCACCGAGCCCTGGTGCGGGCGAGTGGAGCAGGCAGCGGGCTGCCGCGCGCGTCGGACAGGGCCAGCAGAAGTCAGCCCCGCAG
>DASVMA010000308.1:0-3774 GCA_036384595.1 Cellulomonas sp.
TCGGCGCGTCGGTGCCCGGGATGCCGCCGCGCTCGGCGCAGCGGGTGCCGCCGTCGCGCTGATCGGCACCGCCGCGGTCTGGCGCCGGGCCCGGACCAGCCGTAGGGGATGATCGGGGGGTGAACGACACGACCCCCGCGCCCGACGGCGCCGACCTGTTCGGCACCGGTGCGCTCGAGCCTGACGAGACCGACGGGCCGTTCGAGCCGGACGACCCCGCCGCGCGTCCGGGCGCGCGCTCGATGACGCTCTCGATCGCCATGCTCGTCGCGGCGGTGCTGTTCGCGGTCCTCGCGGTGGTTCCGGCGCCGTACGTCGTCAGCTCGCCCGGGCCGACGCGCGACACGCTGGGGGACCAGGGCGGGACGCCACTCATCTCGATCTCGGGCGCCCCGACCTACCCCTCGACCGGGCAGCTGCGGCTGACGACGGTGTCCGCGACCGGCGGGCCGGGGTACCCGTCGACGGTGCTCGGCGTCGTGCGCGGCTGGTTCGACAGCTCGTCCGCGGTCCGCCCGGTCGAGGAGCTGTACCCGCCCGACGCGTCGAAGGACGAGGTCGACAAGGCCAACCAGGTCCAGATGACGTCGTCGCAGGAGAACGCGACCGTCGCGGCGCTCGAGGAGCTGGGCTACGACGTCCCGGCGACCCTCACGGTCGCGGGCACGACGGCGGGCAGCGGTGCCGACGGTGTCCTCCTCGTCGACGACGTCCTCGTGACGATGAACGGCACGGCGCTCACGTCGTTCACCCAGCTCACCGACGCCCTCACGGCGACGACGGCGGGTGCGACGGTCCACCTCGGCATCGAGCGCGCGGGCTCCCCGCTCGACGTCGACGTCGTGACGACGGAGCGCAAGGGCGGCGGGGCGCAGCTCGGGGTTCTCATCAAGCCCACGTTCTCCCCGCCGATCGACGTGAAGATCAAGATCGACGACATCGGCGGATCGAGCGCGGGCACGATGTTCGCGCTCGGGATCATCGACAAGCTCACGCCCGAGGACGAGGTCAACGGCCAGGTCATCGCCGGCACCGGGACGATGGACATCTCGGGTGACGTCGGTCCCATCGGCGGCATCCGGCAGAAGCTCGTGGGCGCGCGTCGGGACGGTGCCACCTGGTTCCTCGCGCCCGTCGACGACTGCACGGAGGTCGTCGGCCACGTTCCCGCCGGTCTGCGCGTCGTGCGCATCGCGACGCTCCACGAGGCACGCGAGGCGATGATCGCGATCGGCGCGGGCACCGCGGACTCGCTGCCCACCTGCACCGCGGGCTGAGCGGGCGCCGGGCAGCCGCACGCCCCCTCGCCGCTGCCCTCAGACGAGCGTCGCCTGGACCGCCTCGACGAGGCCCGGCACGAGCGTGGCCCCCTGGCCGACCGCGTCGTCCGAGTCGTTGCTGCGCGTCCGGACCGCGCACCAGCTCGTGCCGTCGCGCAGCACGCCGACGGCGATCCGCACGTCCTGCCGGTCGGGGTGGGCAGCGAGGTACGCGAGCGCCTCGTCGGGATCGGTCGGCAGGTCCTCCTCCGCCGCAGGCGGCAGCACGACGCGCTCGACGGTGACGGCCGCTCCGTCGACGCCCTCGGGCCACGACAGCGCCGCGAGCAGCTCCTCGAGGTCGTTCGCCGGCGGCAGTCCCTCCTGCTCGATCGAGGTCAGGTGGTACGGGTCGCGGGCGGCGACCGCGAGCACGTGCTGCGGCAGCTGGTCGGCAAGACCAGGCTCGACCAGCAGCGCCTCGGCCGTGCGCACGAGCGCGAACACCCGCACCGGTCCGTCCCAGCCGCCGGTCGCCACGTGGCGCTCGATCTCCCGCACGGCCTCGGCCAGGCCGGCTCGCGGGGACAGGGTCACGATCTCGTCGCTCATGGGGGACATCGTCGCATCCCCGATGTGGGAACCTGGGTCCGCTGCCGGTCGTTCACCGTTCGTCGGTGCACCACCCCGGCACCCATGACGACCGTGCCCGCGACCACCGGGGCGCCGCGATGACGAGGACCCTGACGACGTGAGCTTCGGAACACCGTCCGCCCGACCTGCCCGACCTTCCCGGCCACGCCCCGTCCGCCGACGCGGTCCCTTGGGCCCCACCGTCGCGGTGCTGGTCGGCGTGGTCCTCCTCGTGATGATCCTGGCGCAGGTGTGGACCGAGGTGCTGTGGTTCGACCAGCTCGGCTTCGTCGACGTGCTCAAGGTCGAGTGGGGCACCCAGGCGATCCTGTTCGTCCTCGGCTTCGCACTCATGGCCGGCGGCGTCGGGGTCAGCATGCGGGTCGCCTACCGGTCGCGTCCGATCTACGCGCCGTCGACGCCCGAGCAGGCGAGCCTCGACCAGTACCGCGAAGCGATCGAGCCGCTCCGTCGCCTCGTGATGATCGTCGGACCGGCAGTCCTCGGCCTGTTCGCCGGCGGGGCCGCCGCGCAGCAGTGGAGCACCGTGCAGCTGTGGCTGCACGCGGTGCATGTCGGCCAGAAGGACCCGCAGTACGGCATCGACCTGTCGTTCTACATGTTCACGCTGCCCGGTCTGCGGTTCGTCGTGTCGCTGCTGATGGCCGTCGCCGTGCTCTCGACGATCGCCGCCCTCGCCACGCACTACCTGTACGGCGGCCTCCGTGTCGGTGGCACGTCCGCCCAGGGACCGCGCACGACCAAGGCGGCCCGGGTCCACCTGGCCGTCGTCGGCGCCGTGCTCATGGTCCTCATCGGGGCGAACTACTGGCTCGACCGGTACTCGGTGCTCATGCGCAGCGGGGACAAGTTCGAGGGCGCGAGCTACACGGACGTCAGCGCGGTCATCCCGTCGAAGGCGATCCTGGCCGGGGTCGCGGTGTTCGTCGCGGCGCTGTTCGTCATCACCGCGGTGCGCGGCAGCTGGCGGCTGCCGACCATCGGCATCGCGCTCATGGTCGTGGCCGCTGTCGCGGTCGGCGGCATCTATCCCGCCGTCGTGCAGCGCTTCAAGGTCGACCCGAACCAGCAGGACGCCGAGGCGCCGTACATCCAGCGCAACATCGACGCGACCCGCCAGGCGTTCGGGATCGCCGACGTCCAGGTCTCCAACTACGACGCCAAGGTGACGGCCGAGGCGGGTGCGCTGCGCTCGGACGCCGAGACGACCGCGTCGATCCGGCTCCTCGACCCGCAGATCGTCAGCCCGTCGTTCAAGCAGCTGCAGCAGAACAAGGCCTACTACAACTTCACGGACTCGCTCTCCGTCGACCGCTACACGGTGAAGGACACGAGCCGCGACACCGTCATCGCCGTCCGTGAGCTCGACCTCGCGGGCCTCAACGTCGACCAGCGCAACTGGGTCAACGACCACACCGTCTACACCCACGGGTTCGGCGTCGTGGCCGCCTACGGCAACACGACGGCGACCGGTGGCCAGCCCGAGTTCTGGGAGGGCGGCATCCCGTCGGCGGGCGAGATGGGCAAGTACGAGGAGCGCATCTACTTCAGCCCGAAGTCGCCCGACTACTCGATCGTGGGCGCACCCGGCGGCTCCGCGAACTGGGAGCTCGACTACCCCGACGACGCGTCCGGCGGACAGGTCAACACGACGTTCCCGACGTCCAAGACCTCCGCGGGCCCGAGCATCGGCAACCCGTTCAACCAGCTCCTGTACGCGCTGAAGTTCGGCTCCGAGCAGATCGTCTTCTCCAACCGCGTCACGAACGACTCGCAGATCCTCTACGACCGCGACCCCCGTACCCGCGTCGAGAAGGTCGCCCCGTACCTCACGCTCGACGGCCGCGTGTACCCGGCGGTC
>DASVMA010000309.1:0-1703 GCA_036384595.1 Cellulomonas sp.
GAGGATCACGACAGCGATGCCGACGACGCCGATCGCCGCGACATCGATGAGCGAGGCGAGGAATCGGGAGGCGAACGACGTCGGTCGCGTGTCGAGCAGCACGCCCTCACCGGTGACGATGCCCTCGTCCATCGGTCTCCTTGTCGGTGTCGTGCGGTGCCTGCGCGCCGGAGCACGGACGTGCCCGGAGCGAGGCATGCGCGGGACCGCGCTGTGGCAGGGTATCGGGCGTGGACCTTGATGCCTTCACCGCCGTGCGCGCCGGCTCCTGGGCGCGGCTCGACGAGCTGGCTCGGCGACGCAGGCTCACCGGCGCCGAGGCCGACGAGCTGGTCCGGCTCTACCAGTCGGCGGCGACCGACCTGTCGACCGTGCGTTCGAGCGCGCCGGACCCCGAGACGGTCACGCGGCTGTCGCAGCTGATCGCCCGTGCGCGCGCCCAGATCGCCGGCGCCCACGAGCCCGCCTGGCGTGATGTGACCCGGTTCCTGGTCGTCTCGTTGCCCGCGGCGCTGTACCGGATCCGCTGGTGGACGTTCGCTGTCGCGCTGGCGAGCGTGCTGCTCGGCGTCGTCGCGGGGGTCTGGGTCGCGACGCACCCCGACGCGCTCGCGGCCATGGGGACGCCGAGCGAGCAGAAGGACTACGTCGACAACGCGTTCGCGTCGTACTACGACCCGGGTGCAGGGTTCGCCGCCATGGTGTGGACCAACAACGCGTGGATCGCGGCCCAGGGCGTCGGCCTCGGGATCACGGGTGTCATGCCGGTGTTCGTGCTGGTCAACAACGCGGTGAACGTCGGCGCGACCGGCGGGATGATGGCCGCGCACGGCGAGCTCCCGATCTTCCTCCAGCTCATCGCACCGCACGGCATGCTCGAGCTCACGGCGATCTTCGTGTCGATCGCCGCGGGGCTGCGCCTGTTCTGGACGTGGGTCGCCCCTGGTCCGCGCACCCGGACGCGTGCGTTGGCGGAGGAGGGTCGCGCGCTGTTCACGGTCGCGATCGGGCTCGTCGGCGTCCTGGCGGTCTCGGGGCTGATCGAGGGGTTCGTCACCGGTTCAGGGCTGCCGTGGGTGGTCAAGATCGCGATCGGCGCGGTGGCGCTCGCGGCGTTCTGGACCTACACGCTCGTGCTGGGCCACCGCGCGGCTGCGGACGGCGAGACCGGTGACCTCGAGGCGGACCAGGCCGGCTACTCGCTCGCGGTCGCCGCCTAGCGGAGCCGGCTCCGTCACGGCGCCGTCACCACCACCCGGTGGTCGGTAGCGTCGTCCGCGACGAAACGCACGAGCAGCTCGCCCTCGGCCACCGCGGCGGCGTTCGTCGTCGCATCGAGCGCGTCGAAGGGGCGCAGCTCGAGCGTCGCCAGCTCGCGACGTGGACGCACCTGTCCGGTGTCGACGCGCTCGCGCGTGACGGTCCAGGTGCCCACGACGCGCCCGTCCACGAGGAACGTGCCCGGAAGCACGCCGTTGAGGCTGACGAACCGCCGCCGGTGCTCCTCGGAGATCATCCGCGTCCGGTCGGCGTGCGCGAGGAGCACGTTGTCCAGGTCGGGGAGGAACCGGACCGGGGCATCGACGCCAGGGTCGGGGCGCGGCGCGTCGGGCAGGTCGACCAGCTCCCGGCCGGTCGCCGAGCCGGGCCCCGGCTCGGCCCGGAACGTCACCAGCCGGTCGCGGAGCCGCTCGACCACCGAC
>DASVMA010000310.1:0-1806 GCA_036384595.1 Cellulomonas sp.
GATCTCGTTGCCGGCGAGCGCCAGCCGGATGTGCTGCGCGGCCGGCGCGGTGCCGTCGGCGAGCTCGACGACGTGCCCGAGCCGGGACGTGAGGCGGCGATGGGTCACGGCACCGTCCGCGACGAGCTCCGTCGGGAGCGCGTCCTTCTTCCCGAACAGCCCGCCGAGGACGACCGGCCGGCGCACGTCGCCGCCCTCGAACCCGACGAGCACCTCGTCACCCACCTCGGGCAGGAACACCATCCCGCGCTTGGCACCGCCGCCCAGGACGGCCAGGCGCGCCCACTGCGACTCGATGGTCGTGTCGAGCCCGGGAAGGGACACCTTGACCCGGCCGGCGGCGTCGGGATCGTCCGCGATGGCGGACACCATCCCCACCACCAGGCCGTCGTGGCGAAAGCTCGAGCTCCCGGCATCGACCGGCGCAGGGCCGACGAGCGCCCCCTGCTCCCGGTCCCCCGCGATGAACGTCGTGTGGAAGCCTGTGGTGCGGAACGTGTGCTCGACCTCGCGCACGTAGTACGAGCCTGAGGCCGGGCCCGCATCCCGGATCGCCACCGTCACGCCGGGGCGGATCATGGGCGCGATGTCGCAGCGGCCGCGGGCGAGGACCGTCCCCGTCGCGGTGCTGGCCAGGCTCGCGAGGACGTTCGCGTCGGACTGGTTCACCGGACCTGCCTGGGCGTCGAGGACCGTGGCCTCCCGGATGCTCGACTCCTGGAGCATCGTGCTCAGCCCGTCCGGCACGCCCTTGCGCGCGATCGTCGCCTTGCCGACGAACTCCTGCTTGTTCAGGTGGTCCCACCCGCGGACCGTGACGGACTTCGGCGCGTCGCCGTACACCTTCGCGGAGAAGTCGCGAAGCGTCTCGCCGACGCCGAGGGACACGACCGGGGCGGAGGCCGAGCCGGTCAGGCGGGAGCCGTTGTGCGAGGTCCATGCACGGAACGTCGACCCGTCCACCTCCCAGTCCAGCCCGCTCCGCCGGCACAGCTCGTCGACGAAGGCCAGGTCGGTGTCCGTCTGGAGCGTGTAGTCGAGCACGCCGGGCGTCGCGTCGACGCTGTGGCTCGCGTTCGCGGACGTGAGGACCTTCGCGATCATGTCCGACGCGCTCTGCTGGAGGAACGTCGCCGCCCGCGCCGACCGGCTGAGCTCGTACGCGAGGTCCTCGGCGACCACGAGCAGCTCGGGATGCCCGCCGTCGCGCTGCTCGACGCCGGTCGACGTGACCTTGCCCTCGAAGATCACCGTCGGCGCCGCGCCGGTCGCCGTGCCCTTGGCCATCACGCGGACCGAGGCGCCGACCTTGAGCTTGCTCGCCTTCGCCAGCGCGTATCCGTCGTCCGCGAAGCGCAGGGTGCACCTGCCGATGGTCCGGAGCGCGCGCCGGATCCGCAGCTCGAGCAGCGCGTTGAGCCACAGCGTCGGCAGCTCGGTGCCGTCCGCCAGCACCACCGGTGCCAGCGACATGCCGTCGGAGGCAGCAGGGAAGCTCGCCATCCTCAGACCTCCAGCCGTGGGATCGACAGCTGGGCGCCCGGCCGCAGCGCGAGGGGGTCCTCGATGCCGTTGGCGACGGCGAGCGTGCGCCACCGCGTGGCGTCGCCGTAGTAGCGCGCCGCGATCCGGTCGAGCGTCTCGCCCGGCTGCACCTGGTGCACGCGGTGCGGGCGGGGGGTGCCCGACGTCGGGTTCTGCGGCCCGAAGGCGTTCGACGGCTCGTACTGACGCAGCACCAGGGCGAGCGTGGCGCGCAGCGGGATGCCGGTCGAGGAGAAGTACGTGAACGTCAGCTCCAGGTGG
>DASVMA010000311.1:0-3454 GCA_036384595.1 Cellulomonas sp.
AGCCCCGCCGGTGGCGGCTGCCGGACGTGCCTCGGCGCCCGGCGGCACGGATCCCGACGGCAGGGTGGACGACGACGCGGCGGACGACACCCCGGCGCCGACCTTGGCCAGCTCGGGCTCGTCCTTCGCGACCGGCAGGCGGGACGCGCGGGACGCGGCCTCGGCGATCCGGGCGAGGTCGGCGGTGTACGCGAGGAACCCGATCGTGAACGCGGTCATCGCGCCCCAGACGAGCAGCGTGCTGATGTCCCCGACGGTCATGACTGGGCCTCTTCCGGGTCGTGGGGGTCGAGTGCTGGGCGCGGGTGCGCATCACGGTCGTGGTCGATGTCCGGCCCGATGCCCTGGTGGGTGTCCAGGTGCGTCTCCGGGAGCGTGTCCGGCTCAGTGTCTGACGCGGAGGCGCCGTCGCGCACCTCGAGCCGGTCCGGGAGCGCGGCGAGCACCCGGTCGATCTCGGTCGGCAGCGCGATGTCGTCCCCGCGGGCGAGCGCCGCGGCGGACACGAGGGTGCGGCGCGGGTCGGCGGGGTCCGGGCTCGCGCGGACCCACACGCGTCGCCGCGGGGTGAACAGCGACGTCGCGAGGCCCGCGAGCGCGAGGAGCGCGAAGGTCAGGACGAACGCGAGCGCCGGGTCGTAGCGCAGGTCCAGGGCGACGAACCGCGGCAGGGCACGGAACTCGACCGTGCCGAGCCCGTCCGGCAGCGTGACCGTCTCGCCGGGCCGGATGCGGATCGTGACGGGCGCGCCGTCGGCCTCGACGGACTGCTTCATGCGGGCGTCGTCGAGCGTGTAGACGTTCTGCGGGACGCCGGTGTCGAGCCCCAGGTTCCCCGACCAGACGGCCAGCACGAGGACGGGGTCGGTCGGCTCGGGGTCGACCGAGCGCCAGACCGTCGGCGAGACCTGCTGGGCCGTCGGCAGGAGTGAGCCGACGAGGCCGATCTGCGCCTGCCCGCCCGACACGTCGGGCACCTTGATGACGCCGTTCGACGTGTAGACGGTGTCCTGCGGCAGGAACGGGACGGCTCCCGAGAACGCGACCTTGCCGGCGGCGTCGCGCACGACGACGTCGGGGGCGTACCCGTTGCCCTGCAGGTACACCTTTGCGCCGCCCGCGGTGAGCGGGTGGTTGACCTCGATCGTCGTCGCGCGCGGCGCCTGGCCGGGCTCCGCGAGCGTGACGTCGGCGCGGAAGGCCCGCGACTGCAGCGTGCGCGGGTCGAACCGGGACGTGAACCGGTCGAGGCCGAGCGTGAACGGCACGAGCGTCGCGGGGTCGAACGCCGACCCGGCCTCGAACGTGTCGTAGTCCGTCTGGGCGTTGGCGAACCCGTGCCCCTCGACGAGGATCGTCTGCCCGCGGTAGTGCAGCATCTGGCCCGTCGCGATGGACACGAGCAGCCCGACGAGCGCGAGGTGGAACACGAGGTTGCCCGTCTCGCGCAGGTAGCCGCGCTCGGCGGACACGCTCCACGTGCCGTGGCCCTCGTCGCGGACGTCGGTGCGGAAGCGCGGGAGCCTGCTGTACCGGCCGCGCAGGGTATTCGCTGCGGCACGCACGACGACCTCGGGCGTCGCACCGGAGGCCGCGCTCCCCTGCGCCGGGAACCGGTCGAAGCGCCGCGGGGTGCGGGGCGGCTGCGCCCGGAGCGCGCGCAGGTGGGACCGGGTGCGCGGCAGGATGCAGCTCACGAGCGAGATGAACAGCAGCAGGTAGATCGCCGAGAACCAGATCGACGTGTAGACGTCGAAGATCCCGACGCGGTCGAGCAGCGGGCCGAGCGTGGGGTGGTCGAGCAGGTACTGCGCGACCTTCTCGGGGAACTGCGGACGCTGCGGGAACACCGAGCCCGGCACCGCGGCGACGGCGAGCAGCATCAGCAGGAGCAGTGCGACCCGCATGCTCGACAGCTGGCGCCACGCCCACCGCAGCCAGCCGACCGGCCCGAGCTGCGGCAGCACGGGGGTGTCGCCCGCGAACGCGTCGTCGATGCCCTGCGGCGTGTACCGCTGCTGGTCGCTCGTGCCGGTCGCGCTCATCAGACCACCGGGACGAACACGCCGGAGGTGGTGAGCAGGCCCTGCAGCCACTGCGCCCAGTCGCCCCACAGGCCGCTGACCAGAGCAATCCCCAGCACCACGAGCAGGCCGCCGCCGGCGCGCATGACGGCGAGCCGGTGCCGGCGCAGCAGTGCCAGCGCACGCGCGCTGCGGGCCGTGCCGAGCGCGATGAGCAGGAACGGCAGCCCGAGCCCGAGGCAGAACGCGACCGAGAGCACCGCGCCGCGGCCGGCTGACCCGCCGTCGAGGGACAGCGCGGTGATCGCCACGAGGGTCGGTCCGATGCACGGGGTCCACCCGAGACCGAACACGAGCCCGAGCAGCGGCGCGCCCCACAGCCCGGCGCGTGGGCTCAGGTGGACGCGACGGTCCTGCTGCAGGAACGGGACGAGGCCCATGAACGCCAGGCCCATGAGCACGACGACGACACCGAGGATGCGGGTCAGCGGGTCCTGCCAGTCCTTGAGCACCCCGCCGACCGAGCCCGCGAGCACCCCGAGCAGCACGAACACGACGGTGAACCCTGCGACGAACAGCCCGACGCCGGCGAGCAACCGGGTCCGGCCGACGTCGGTCGACGACCGCCCGGCTCCCGCCGCGCGCGACGACCCGTCCGTCGATGCGGGGTCGGCCGACCGCTCGGACCCGCGGCGACGCGCACCGGCGAGCGTCGCACCCGACATGCCGCCGAGGTAGCCGAGGTAGCCCGGGACGAGCGGGAGCACGCACGGAGAGGCGAACGCGACGAAGCCGGCGACCGCCGCGACGGGGACGGCCAGCAGCATCGAGCCGGAGAACGCGGCCTGCGCGAACGTGGTGCCGAGGTCGCTCATGGCGTGGCCGTCGCCCCTGCCGTGGCCCCGGCGGCCGGCGCGGCGGATGCGGCCGACTCGGCGGATGCGGCCGACTCGGCGAGGACGTCGTCGACGAGGCCGCGCAGGATCGACGGGTCCGCGAGGCCGAGGATCCGGGCCGCGACCCGGCCCTCACGGTCGAGCACGACCGTCGTCGGGACGGCCTGGACGGGGACGGCACCCTGCAGCGCCGCGATCGCGTGCCCGCCGGTGTCCGCGAGGCTCGGGTAGGGGATCGAGAACGTGCGCTCGAACGCCTGCGCCGCGCCGACGTCGTCGGTGCCGTTGATGCCGAGGACGTGCACGCCGCGGGCGGCGTAGTCGTTCGCGAACGCGACGAGGGCGGGCGCCTCCGCGCGGCACGGCGGGCAGGCCGCGTACCAGCTGTTGAGCACGACGACGTCCCCGCGCCAGGCCGTCAGGTCCTGCGTGGTCCCCGCGAAGTCGGTGCCGGCCAGCGTGACCGGCTCGGACCGGTCGGCGACGGCCCACTTGCGGGTCGAGCCGTCACCGGACTGGTAGCCCTGGTTCGCG
>DASVMA010000312.1:0-2078 GCA_036384595.1 Cellulomonas sp.
CAGAACCTCGACGCGGACGGCCGGTTCCTCGGTGCGCAGGCGCTCCGGGACAGGTTCGCCGCGCTGGGCGTGCCGCGGCCGGAGCGGGTCGGCGTCTACTGCGGGTCCGGGGTCACGGCAGCGCACGAGGTCGCAGCGCTCGCCACGATCGGCGTCGAGGCGGCGCTGTACCCGGGCTCCTGGTCGCAGTGGTCCGCCGATCCCGACCGTGCGGTGACGACAGGGCCCGACCCGCGCTAGCCGGCGACGGTCAGACCGTCCGGGCGACGTCCGCGAACGTGAGGCGCTCCGCGCGCGGACGGGTCGCGTCCACGGCGGCGGGCTGACCGACGTTGACGACGAGCAGCGACTGCCAGCCGTTCTCGGCGAAGAACTCGGCGTCGATCCCTGCGGCGTCGTACCCGCCCATCGCGCCGACGTGCAGCCCGGCGGCGCGCAGACCGGTGATGAGGTAGCCGACCTGGATGAGGCCGGACTGGCGGGCCATGGCCGAGCGGGTGCCCGCGTCGCCCTCGAGCGTGTCGACCATGCCGACCGCGTGCGGTGCGAGCGTCGCGAGGTGGCGGTGGAAGTTCGTGTCGGCCGCGGCGACGATCGTCAGCGGCGCGGCGAGGACCCGCGCGCGGTTGCCCTCTTTCATGTGCGCGGCGAGGCGCGCGCGGGCGTCAGGGGTGCGGACGAGGAGCAGGCGCAGCGGCACGGTGTTCATCGCCGTCGGGCCCCACCGGACCAGGTCGTAGGCCGCACGGACGGCGCCGTCGGGCACCTCCTCGTCGGCGAACGCGTTCACGGTGCGCGCCTCGCGGAACAGCAGGTCGGCGACGTCGTCGCCGATCGACAGGGGTGCGGACTCGAGGTCGGTCGGGAAGTCGAGCTCGGACAGGTCGGTGGTCTCAGTTGTCACGTTGGTTGAACCGTCAACTCGCGGCCGGCCATTCCGTCTCCGGAGGTGACGCACGTCACGTGCGGTGCCGCGCCTATCCTGGACGGCATGACTGACGCCCCGCTCGTGCTCGGGATCGAGACGTCCTGCGACGAGACGGGTGTCGCGCTCGTCCGCGCGCACGCGGACCGCAGCGAGCTCCTCGCCGACGTCGTCGCGAGCTCGATGGACGAGCATGCACGATTCGGCGGGATCATCCCCGAGATCGCCTCGCGCGCCCACCTCGAGGCCATGGTCCCCACGATCGAGCGCGCGCTGGCGACCGCCGGGGTCGGCCTCGCGGACGTCGACGCGATCGCCGTCACCGCAGGGCCGGGGCTCGTCGGCCCCTTGACGGTCGGCGCCTCGGCCGCCAAGGCGCTCGCGCTGGGGCTCGGCAAGCCGCTGTTCGGGGTCAACCACGTCATCGGGCACGCCGCGGTCGACGAGCTGGTCGACGGACTGTTCCCCGAGCGGCTGATGGCGCTCGTCGTCTCGGGCGGCCACTCGAGCCTCCTGCTCGTCGACGACGTCGTCACGGGGGTCACCGAGCTCGGCTCGACGCTCGACGACGCGGCGGGGGAGGCGTTCGACAAGGTCGGGCGCCTGCTCGGCCTGCCCTACCCGGGTGGCCCGCACATCGACCGGCTGGCCCGCGAGGGCGACCCCACGGCGATCCGGTTCCCGCGTGGCCTGACCGCCGCGAAGGACCAGGAGAAGCACGCGTACGACTTCTCGTTCTCCGGGCTCAAGACGGCCGTGGCGCGCTGGGTCGAGGCGCGCACGGACGTCGGGCAGCCGATCCCGCTCAACGACGTCGCAGCCTCGTTCGCGGCTGCGGTCGCCGACGTGCTGACAGCCAAGACCATCGCCGCGTGCCGTCGCCACGACGTACGCACCCTGGTGATCGGCGGTGGCTTCTCCGCCAACTCCCAGCTCCGCGAGCTCGCCGCGATCCGCTGCGCCGAGGCGGGCATCGAGCTGCGCATCCCGCCGATCCGCTTCTGCACGGACAACGGTGCGATGATCGCGGCGGTCGGGGCTGCCGCAGTGCGGCGCGGCCTGCCGGCGTCGGCCCTCGACCTGCCGGTCGACTCGTCGATGCCCCTCGAGTCTGTCCTCGTCTGACCGGTCCGCTGCCACCTTCCGCCGCCGG
>DASVMA010000313.1:0-4964 GCA_036384595.1 Cellulomonas sp.
CGCAGCGGGCGTCGGCGGCCTGCGCGAGCGCGGTCCGCGACGCCGGCGACAGGGCGCTCATGCGCGGACCTCCTCACGTGCCGCCCGGGCGACGGGGGCGTCCGCCACGAACCACCGGCGCGCGCCGAACAACGACACGTAGACGAGGCCGACGAGCACCGGCACCTCTATGAGGGGCCCGACGACGCCGGCCAGGGCCTGCCCGGACCCGGCGCCGAACGTCCCGATCGCCACGGCGATCGCGAGCTCGAAGTTGTTGCCCGCCGCGGTGAAGGCCAGGGTCGTGGAGCGCGCGTAGCCCAGGCCCAGAGACTTTCCCAGCACGAGTCCGACGCTCCACATGACGGCGAAGTACACCAGCAGCGGCACCGCGATCCGGACGACGTCGAGGGGGTGGCGGGTCACCGCGTCGCCCTGCAGCGCGAAGAGCAGGACGATCGTGAACAGCAGCCCGTACAGCGCCCACGGGCCGATCCGCGGGACGAACGCCGCCTCGTACCACCCGCGCCCCCTCGTGCGCTCGCCGACCCAGCGCGACGCGAACCCGGCCGCGAGGGGGATACCGAGGAAGACGACCACGTTGAGCGCGATCTGACCGACCGAGACGTCCAGACCCTGGAGGTCCAGCCCCAGCCAGCCGGGCAGGACGGTCAGGTAGAACCAGCCGAGCAGCGAGAACGCGACGACCTGGAACAGGGAGTTGATCGCGACCAGCACGGCGGCGGCCTCCCGGTCGCCGCACGCGAGGTCGTTCCAGATGACGACCATGGCGATGCACCTCGCCAGCCCCACGAGGATCAGCCCCGTGCGGTACTCGGGGAGGTCGGGCAGGAACACCCAGGCGAGCACGAACATGAGAGCCGGCCCGACGACCCAGTTCAGCAGCAGCGAGCTGACGAGCAGGCGCTTGTCGCCCGTGACGGCGCCGATCCGGTCGTAGCGGACCTTGGCCAGCACCGGGTACATCATGACGAGCAGGCCCAGCCCGATGGGCACGGAGATCCCGCCGACCTCCATGCGGCCCAGCACGCCGGCGAGCGCGGGCACGGATCGCCCGAGGACGAGGCCGCCGATCATGGCCAGGCCGATCCACACGGGCAGCAGGCGATCGAGCGTCGACAGCCGCCGCTGATCGGTCTGGACGGCTGACGTGTCGGCCTGGGGCACGAGGGATCCTGTCGTTGACTCGGCTGTATTCAACCTCGTCTATATTGACGGCGACCTATCTCGCTGTCAACGCGCCCGGCCGACGTCAGTAGCCCGTGCGGGCCTGCCGCGCCGCTACAGCCACTCGCGGCGCTTGAACGAGACGTAGAGCCCGACGCCGAGCCCGACGATGATGACGACACTGGCGATGTAGCCGGAGAGGTGCGCGAATCCCGGGTAGGGCACGTTCTGGCCGAACCACCCCGTGACGGCGGTCGGCACGGCGATGATCGCCGCCCACGCGGTGAGCTTCTTCATGACGGTGTTGAGCCGGGCGTCCTGCAACGACAGGTTCGTCTCGAAGATCGTCGTCACCATGTCGCGCAGCGACTCCGTCCACTCCGACGCGCGCAGGACGTGGTCGTACAGGTCGTCGTACCACGGGTCCATCTCGGCGGGGGCATCCAGGTCCTTGCGGTGGCGGACGACGGCGCTGACGACCTCGCGCATCGGCAGCACGACGCGGCGCAGCTCCACGAGGTCTCGCCGGATGCGGTACGTCTGGCGCTGCAGCTCGGTGGTCGGGGCGCGATCGTCGAACAGGAGGTCTTCGAGACCCTCCATCGCCTCGTCGAGGATCTCCACGGCCTCGAAATGACCGTCGACGACGGCGTCGAGCAGCCCGTGCACAAGAGCCGAGACGCCGTACTTGAGCAGGTCGGGGTTCTCGTCCCAGCGGTTCACGACCTCGGTGATGTCGAACCCGGTGTCCTGCCGGACGGTCACGACGCCGCGAGGAAGGATGAACACCGAGATCCGCGACACCTGCAGTGCGGGCGCATGACCTGGATCGTCGCGATTGCCGGCCGCGAGCTTCGTCGCGTAGACGGTGAGGAACGTGTGCGTCGCGTAGCGGATCGACTTGACCCGTTCCTGTCGGGCCAGGGCGTCCTCGACCGCCTGCGGGACGAGGCCGAGCTCGGTCGCGAGCTCGTCGAGGTGGTCGGGGTCCGGCTCGCACAGGTCCACCCAGACCAGGCAGTCCGCCTCGTCGAGGAACTCCGAGACGTCCTGGAGCGGGAAGTCCTCCTTCTCGAGCACGCCGTTGCGCCACAGCCTGCTTCGGACGATCCGGTCGCGAGAAGTCATGGTCCCAGTCTGCCTCGACGGGCGACGCGTTCACCCCGATCGGCCGCTCGCAGCCTCGGACCGTCACTGACGCGTACGGACGGCTCAGCCGCGCGCAGCCGCATAGCGCCGCAGCGACTCCTCCCGCTCCTCGGCGTGGTCGACGACGGGGGTCGGGTACCCGTCGTCGTACGCACCTGGGACCTTCCACGGCTGGTGCACCGCACGACCGGCGACGTGGCCGAGCTCGGGGACGTACCGGCGCACGTAGTCCCCGAGCGGGTCGAACCGCTCCCCCTGCGCGACCGGGTTGAACACGCGGAAGTACGGCGCGGCATCGGTGCCCGTCCCGGCGACCCACTGCCAGCCGTGGCTGTTCGAGGCGACATCGCCGTCACGGAGGTGCGCGAGGAAGTGGCGGGCGCCGTGCGGCCACCACACGTGCAGGTCCTTGACGAGGAAGCTGGCCGTGACCATCCGCACCCGGTTGTGCATCCACCCGTCCGCGAGGAGCTGGCGCATCCCGGCGTCGACGAGGGGGTATCCCGTGCGCCCTGCCTGCCATGCGGCGAAGGCTGGCTTCGTCGGGTCGTCGTAGGCCATGGCACGCAGCCCTGGGCGAAGGTCGGCCCAGGCCGAGGCGGGCTGGTGCCACAGCACGTCGGCGTAGAACTCGCGCCAGCACAGCTCGTTGACGTAGGTCGTCACGTCGGGGCCGCGCGCTGCGGTGACCGCCGCGAGGTCGGCGAGCATCGTGCGGGGATGGATGGTGCCGTACTTGAGGTGGACGGACATGCCCGAGGTGGCCGGCAGGTCCGGACGGTCCCGGTCGACGGCGTAGGACTCGAGCCCGTCCGCCAGGAACTCGTGCCACTGCTCGAGCGCCGCCCGCTCGTCCACGGGCGCACCCTCGGCGGCGGGTCCGGCGACGTCGGCCGGGAACGGGTCGGAGTCCGCGCCCCGGTGCCACCGCACCCCGACCGGCACGTCGGCGGGTCGCCGCCAGCCATGGTCGCGCCATGCCCGCGCGTACGGGGTGAAGACCTGGTACGGGGTCCCGCTGCCCGTGCGGATCCGGCCCGGCGTGACGGCGTACGGGCTGCCGGTCGCGATGAGCGGCACGTCCGGCGGCAGCGCGGAACGCACGCGTTCGTCTCGTCGGCGTCCGTACGGCGTCGTCTCGGCGGTGACGTGCACGCTCCCGGCCCCGACCTCCCGCGCCAGGGCGGGCAGGACCTCCTCGGGTCGCCCGTGGCGGAGGACGAGAGCATCGTCGAAGGACTCGTGCGCTCCGGCCAGCGCCTCGTGCAGCGCGGCGAGACGCGCGGGCCCCGCGGAGGCGACCAACGTCGAGTCGACGACGAACACCGGTAGCACGCCGCCGGCCCCCGCGCCGTCGTGCGCGGCGACCAGCGCCGGGTGGTCGCCGCGCCGCAGGTCACGCCGCAACCACAGGATGCTGGTCATGCGGCGAGCCTAGAGCGACTCGCGACCCCACCCGCGCGCGCCTCGGTAGGGTCGTGGCGCCAACCGGCGCACCCCCGGGTGCCGAACGCAGAGGAGACGGGCGTGGACGTCGGCGTCCTGACCGTGGTCGTCGCAGCCCTGGTGGCCCTCGTGCTGCGGCGCAGCGTCATCCTGCGCCGCGACTGGCACACCGCGCGCGGCTTCGCGACCGGCATGCTCGTCGTCAGCATCGCCGTGCTGGCCACGGCGAGCGCGTTCGAGCTCAAGCACCAGTGGGTGCAGGCCCGCGCGACGGCGCTCGTCGTGCACGTCTCGGGGTCGCGCGGCGCCGTCGCCGACTGTCAGCGGTTCACCCCCGAGCTGGTCGACCTCAGCACGACGTCCGGCTTCGTGTTCTCCGACAGCCAGAACGTCGCCCACCTGCGGCGCACGGTGTGCAACGACCTGTTCGCCTGGCTGCGCAGCAGCAAGCGCACCCCGACGGACGCGCAGGTCCGGGCCGTGCACATCACCGTCCACGAGGCCATGCACGTGCGCGGGGAGTTCGACGAGGCCAGAGCGGAGTGTTTCGCGATGCAGCAGGACGCGGACGCCGCCCGGTTCCTCGGCGCCACGCCGGCGCAGGCCCAGGCGCTGGCCCAGAGGTACTACCGCGACGTGTACCCCCGGATGGCGGAGCCGTACGTCAGCGCGGAGTGTGCCGCCGGCCGTGCGCTGGACCTCACGCCGGGTGACGGTCAGTTCCCGTGACGCGCCCGGGCGGTCACGGGGTGTCGACCAGCGGGTAGCCCTGCGCGGTCCAGGCCGGCACACCACCTGTCAGGTCGACCACATGCGTGAACCCGGCGGCCGCGAGCTTCTCGAGGGCCAGCTCCGAGCGGTGCCCGCTCTGGCAGTACACGGCGTAGGACGTCGAGACGTCCAGCTCCGCCAGTCGTGCCGCGAAGTCGCTCGACTGGACGTCCAGGTTGACGGCGTCGCGCAGGTGGCCGGTCGCGTACTCGGCGGGGGTGCGCACGTCGATCACCACGACGCCCGGGGTGGCGACCTCCGCCGCGAACGCCGCCGCATCGAGGTGCTGGAGCTGGTGGGTGCTCGCGGACGGCGAGCCCGAGGGCGAACCCGGTGGTGACGCCGAGCATGCGGCGACGCCCCCCAGCATGCCCGCGACCAGCGCACCGACCACGAGGATGGAGCGCCCCAGGCGTCCCGGCCGGCGCACC
>DASVMA010000314.1:0-5990 GCA_036384595.1 Cellulomonas sp.
CGACGTCGTCGGCCACCGCGCTCCGCCAGGTCGAGGCCGCGACCCGCACCCTGCTGACGGCTGTCGCCGACTCGGCGCCGGTCCTCCGGATGGCGAACCTGGCGTCCGCCGCGGGGAGCGACAACGCGCGGGCGCTGACGCTCGCGACCTACGTGCTCGTGCGCCGGTTCGAGGACGTCGTCGCCGCGGCGAACGACCGCCTCGTGCTCATGTCCGACGGGCGCTACGAGCTCGTGCGCAGCGAGGAGCGCGAGGACGTGCGCACCCGCAAGACGGGCCTGTCGATGCGCGTCGTCGACCACGCGACCGGCACCGAACGGGACCCGCGCACGCTCTCGGGGGGCGAGACGTTCTACGTGTCGCTGTGCCTCGCGCTCGGCATGGCCGACGTCGTGACCGCGGAGGCCGGCGGCATCGACCTCGGCACACTCTTCGTGGACGAGGGCTTCGGGTCGCTCGACCCGCACACGCTCGACGCAGTCCTCGCCGAGCTCGGGCGGCTGCGGGCCGGGGGACGGGTCGTCGGGGTCGTGTCGCACGTCGAGGCGCTCAAGGCGTCGATCGCGGAGCGCGTCGAGGTGCGCCGGCTCGCGGACGGGTCGAGCGCGCTCAGCGTGCGCGCGTAGGCGTCCTCACCACGACCAGCCGCGCGACGCGAGCTCCACCTCCTCGCGGAACCGCTCCTGCGGGTCCCCCTTGGCGCGCGGCAGGACCTCGACCCCCGCGAGCGCGCACGCCTCGGCGAGCAGCTGGTCGTACGCGAGCTGCGAGGCGATGAGCCGTTCGGCGAGCGCGAACTGGTGCGGCTCGTACTCGAGCTCCTGGACGTGGTGCGCGACCGCACCCAGGCGGGTCTGCACGCGCAGAGCAGCGAACGGGTCGGGTACGTAGCGGTGCTCGCGCCGCAGGCGCCGCGCCATCCGCTCGAGGAGCCGGGCAGCGGCGACCCGCCAGCGCGGAGCCTCGTCGGGCGCGGCGAAGAGTGCCGTGACCAGGGCGAACAGGAGGCCCGGTCCGACCAGCATGACCAGGAGCAGCCACGTCATCGTCGACGACCTTCATCCGTGCGTGACACCAGGCTAGGCCCGGATCTGTCGGCATGCCAGGGGTCGTCAGGCTGGGGGACACCCGGTGAGAACCCTGAGCGGACCCTGGGCATCTCAGGGTGCGACCAGGGACATAACCGATCGCCCGAGCACCCGGAGGAGGAACACGATGGTCGCGGTCCCACACCCACCGAGACGATCGGATGCGAAACGCATGAACCCGCCGAGCAGCACAGCGACCACCACCGCCACCGTGGCGCCACCGACGGAGGGTCGCGCCGCACCCATCGCCTACGCGCGTGCCCTGCGCAAGACCTACGGCGCGGGCGACACCGCCGTGCACGCGCTCGCCGGGATCGACGTCGACTTCGCCCGCGGCGAGCTGACGGCGATCATGGGCCCGTCCGGCTCGGGCAAGTCGACGCTCATGCATTGCATGGCCGGCCTCGACCGGGCCACGTCCGGGTCCGTCGTGGTCGACGGTGCCGAGGTGAGCGCGATGAACGAGCGCCACCTGACGAAGCTCCGCCGCACACGCCTCGGCTTCATCTTCCAGGCGTACAACCTCGTGCCGACGCTGACCGCGCTGGAGAACATCACCCTTCCGCTCGACATCGCCCGCCTGCCCGTCGACCGCGCGTACCTCGACGAGGTCGTCGCAGCGGTCGGCCTCGGGGACCGGCTCCGGCACAGGCCGACCGAGCTCTCGGGCGGCCAGCAGCAGCGTGTGGCGTGCGCCCGGGCCCTCGTGTCCCGGCCCGCGGTGGTGTTCGCGGACGAGCCCACGGGCAACCTGGACTCGATGTCGGCCGGTGAGGTGCTCGGGTTCCTGCGGCGTTCGGTCGACGAGCTCGACCAGACCGTCGTCATGGTCACGCACGACCCGCGCGCCGCGTCGTTCGCGCACCGCGTGCTTTTCCTCGCCGACGGCCTCCTCGTCGGCGAGCTCACCGACCCGACGCAGGCCTCGGTGCTCGACGCCCTGCGTGCCCTCGGTGCGCACGAGGCCGGTCACTGATGGGCAAGGTGGCGCTGCGCGGCATCCGTGCACACCTCGTCCGGTTCCTGCTGTCGCTGCTCGCGGTCGCCCTCGGGGTGTCGTTCGTCGCGGGGACGTTCTCGCTACGGACGATGCTCTCGTCGACGTTCACGGGCATCGTCAACAGCTCGATGGTCGGCGACGCCTACGTGCGCGGCTCCGAGGCGTCGGCCCGCGGCGCCGGGGACTTCCAGACGGACGCCCGCAACCCGGTCCCGTTGTCGCTCGCCCAGGACCTCGCAGGTGTCGACGGCGTCGAGCGGGTCATCCCCGACGTGCAGGGACCGGTCGTCCTCGTCGGGGCCGACGGCACCGCAGTCACGAGCACGCAGGCACCCTCGTTCGCGACGGCCCTCTTCCCCGGCGACCCGACCGCTCAGG
Organism: Cellulomonas sp.; assembly: GCA_036384595.1. Taxonomy (GTDB): domain Bacteria; phylum Actinomycetota; class Actinomycetes; order Actinomycetales; family Cellulomonadaceae; genus Cellulomonas_A. The sequence continues at coordinate 2,467 of DASVMA010000314.1, forward strand.
TCCTCCAGGGCCGGCTGCCCGCCACCCCCTCCGAGATCGCGCTCGAGTCCGCCACCCTGCGGTACTCGGGCCTGTACGTCGGCGACTCGACGACGATCGTGCTCGGCGGCCAGGTGAAACCGGTGCACATCGTCGGGGAGATCTCGCTCGGCAGCCCGATGGCCGGCGCCACGATCGTCGTGGTCGACGAGGCCACCGCGATCTCGACGTTCGCGCCGACCGGCACCGTCGTCGACCTCGCGGTCTACGCGAAGGACGGCGTCTCCCAGACGCAGCTCGTCGAGCACCTCGCTGCCGCCCTGCCCGCGAAGGCCGAAGCCGTCACGGGCGACGCGATGCGCGCCGAGACCCGGTCGACCATCGAGAAGGCCCTCGGGTTCGTCTCGACGTTCCTGCTGGTCTTCGCCGGGATCTCGCTGTTCGTGGGCGCGTTCATCATCGCCAACACCTTCACCATGTCGGTGCGCGAGCGGATGCGGGAGTTCGCGCTGCTGCGGGCCATCGGCGCGTCGCCGTCGCAGGTGTTCGCGTCGATCCTGCTGCAGGCCGCGGCGGTCGGCATCGTCGGCTCTGCGCTCGGTGTCGCTGGCGGGCTCGGGCTCGTCTCCGGGCTCCGCGTGCTGTTCGAGCGGATGGGCATGACCCTGTCGGGCAGCATCCCGCTCGACGGCTCGACGGTCCTCGTGTCGATCGGCATCGGGACGCTGGTCAGCCTGCTCGCGGCGCTCGTCCCGGCGCGGCGCGCGGCTCTCGTGCCGCCCGTCGAGGCGATGCGCGACGACGTCGTCGACCAGGAGCGCTCGCTCCGCATCCGGTCCGTCGCCGGCTGGGCGCTCGTCGCGCTCGGCATCGCGGGGGTGCTCGTCGCCGTCGTGCGGCCCCAGGCCGACCGCGCGGGGACGTTCCTCGGGCTCGGTGCGGCCGCTGTCGTGCTCGGCATGCTCACGCTCGCGCCGGTCATCGCCCGGTTCATCGTCTCGGGACTCGCGGTGCCGTTCGTGGCGCTGCTCCGACCCGTCGGCCGCCTCGCCCGCGGCAACGTGACCCGCAACCCGCGGCGCACCGCGAGCACGGCGGGCGCGCTGATGATCGGCATGGCGCTCGTGGGTGCCGCGTCGGTGCTCGCGGCCACCACGCAGGCGTCGACCCGGGAGATCGTCGCGGCCGACATGCACGCCGACTTCATCCTGCGGTCGGCGACCGGCTCGATCCCGCCCGACGCGCTCGACTCGCTGCGTCACCTCGGCTCGGTCGCGAAGGTCGACACGTTCGACGTCGGCTCGGCCGTCGTCACCCGTCCCGGCACGACCGCCGTGTCCGGGACCGCGTCGGCCGCCCCGACGACGCTCGTCGGGATGGACTTCTCGGCCTTTGGGTCGACGATCGAGGTCGACGAGATCGACGGGACCATGGCGTCGGTCGGCGCCGACGGTGTCGCGGTGCTCCGCAGCGAGGCCAAGGCCCACGACTGGAAGATCGGCGACCAGGTCACGCTGACGAGCGACCTCGGCACCCGGACGGCGACGGTCCGTGCCGTGTTCGTGTCCGCGGTCGTCGACGCCCCGATGGTGGTGTCGAAGACGCTCTACGACGAGATCGTGCCCGCCGACCAGTCGCTCGTGAAGACGGCGCTCGTCACCGACGCCGCGGGGACGACCCCGGGCGCGGCGCGGTCCGCCATCGTCACGGTCGTCAAGCCGTACGTCGTGATCTCGGTGCTCGACTCGGCCGAGTTCGCCTCGAGCCTCGCCAAGCAGGTCGACCAGGTCCTGGTGATCCTCTACGCGCTGCTCGGCCTGTCGATCGTCATCGCAGTCCTCGGCATCATCAACACGCTCGCGCTGTCGGTCATCGAGCGGACGCGGGAGATCGGGCTGCTGCGCGCGGTCGGGCTCGGGCGGACACAGCTCGCGGGGACCGTCGTGATCGAGTCGGTGCTCACGGCGGTGTTCGGGACCGTCGTCGGGGTCGGCGTCGGTGTCGCCCTCGCGGCGGCCATGCCCACGGTGTTCTCCGACGTCGGCCTGACGACCCTCGCGATCCCGTGGGCGAGCCTCGCGTGGATGCTCGTGCTGGCGGTGGTGGTGGGAGTCCTGGCCGCGGTCTGGCCCGCGATCCGTGCCGCGCGACTCCCGGTGCTCGACGCGATCAGCTACGAGTAGCCGCGGGCAACGGGTGAACCGGACGGCGTCTGCGCACGTGTCGTAGGCATGACCGTTCACAGAAGTTCGCTCGGTCTGGCGCTGGCCGCGATCGTCCTCGCGGCCAGCACCGGATGCTCGAGCGCGAACCCGGTGGCGGCGCCGTCGGTCTCGTCGGCGCCCTCACAGTCCACGACAGCTGCGGGGCCGACGCTCACCATCGCCTCGTTCAAGTTCTCCGCGCTGACCGTCCCCGCGGGTGCCGAGGTCACCGTCAAGAACCAGGACTCGGCCACCCACACCGTCAAGGTCAAGGGCACCGACGTGGACGTGAACGTCCCCGGCGGCGGGCAGGCGACCTTCACGGCACCGGCGAAGGCCGGGACGTACGACCTGACCTGCGACTTCCACGCGTCCATGCACGGGACGTTGACCGTCACCGGCTGACCGTTCGCCAGGCGGGTGCGGGTCAAGCGGAGGGGTGAGTCTGCCGATCCCCCAGGGGTGAGGCCCCCGTGCTAGGCCCCGTTCGTCCGCGCCAGGTCCCGGCTCCATGGCGGCCTGTGCGTGGCGTCGCCACACAGCTCGTCGCCGCGGCACTCCTCCTCGTGTCGGTCGGGCTCACGGCCGCCTGCCAGCCCGCTGACGCCCCGACCGCCTCGGCGTCGGGCGCGGCGAGCTCGCCGGTCGGCGGCACGTCACCGTCGGAGACGACCGCACCCGTCGCGACGCCGATCGTCGGGCCCACGCCCACACCCGCGACCGAGCCCGCGGATCCGGTCGCGGTGCCTGCCGCCGCACCGGACCAGCCTGCGCCCGCCACCCCGACGGCTCTCGCCGCCGCGCTGCTCCTGACCGTCAAGGGTCGCGCGCCCCTGACCGGCTACACCCGCGCCCAGTTCGGCCAAGCCTGGATGGACACCGACCGCAACGGCTGCGACCAGCGCAACGACGTCCTCGGACGTGACCTGACCGGCGTCGCGTACAAGGCCGGGACGCACGACTGCGTGGTCCTCACGGGGACGCTCGCCGACCCGTACAGCGGGACGAGCATCGCCTTCACGCGCGGGCAGACGACGTCGAGCGCCGTGCAGATCGACCACGTCGTCGCGCTCGCCGACGCGTGGCAGAAGGGCGCCCAGCAGTGGGATGCGGCGACGCGTGCCACGTTCGCGAACGACCTGGCCAACCTCCTGGCCGTCGACGGTCCGCTCAACGAGCAGAAGGGCGCGGGGGACACGGCCACCTGGCTGCCGCCCAACAAGGCCAACCGGTGCGCCTACGTCGCGCGGCAGGTCGGCGTGAAGACCGCGTACGGGCTCTGGGTCACGCAGGCGGAGCAGGACGCGATGGTCCGCGTGCTCACGACGTGCCCGGAGCAGC